>NZ_JBVIAY010000005.1:216527-233231 GCF_055573695.1 Streptomyces sp. NPDC030143 | reverse complement strand
CCCCAATGACACCATCCCCCCCCCCTCCTCCCCCCCCCGCCCTTCGTGCCCTCCCCCCCCCCCCCCCCACTACACCCCCAGCCCCCCCCACAAACCCCCCCCCCCCCCCGCCCCGTGTCGTGTGTCAGGCGGCGGTCCGCCGGCCGCGCCGGTGCGCGATCTCGCCCAGGACGACGTCCACGACGAGGAACGCGGCGAGCGGGAGGCCCAGCAGCGGCACGAAGTAGCCGAGGACGGCGACCACCGCCATCAGCGGCACCAGGACGTACGGCGGGACCTGCGCCCAGGCGCCGCGCGGGATCGGCCGGCCGAAGGCGGAACCGCGGCCTCGTTGCCACCACATGCGGTAGCCCCACAGGATCAGCAGGACCAGCGACAGCGCGAGCAGCATCAACAGGATCTGGTTGGCCACGCCGAACAGGACGCCGGTGTGCAGGTCGATGCCCCAGCGGGTCAGCTTGGCGAGCACCGGGTGGTCCGCGAACCGCAGCACGTCGGTGACCTCGCCGGTCGCCGGGTCGACGGCGACGGCGTCCTGCCGGGTGGGCCAGCTGCGCTGGACCTGCCGGACGACGTACGCCGACTCCGCGTCCGCGGGCGGCACGATCTCCACCGGGTCGCCGAGACCCTCGGCGCGCGCGGCGGCGAGGACCTTGTCGAGGCCGACGCCGTGGTCGCCGCCGCCGGCCGCACCGGGGGCCGTGTCGTGACCGGCGTGGTCGCCGCCGCCCGCCGCCGCCGAGATCGACGGGGTGGAGCCGCCGAGCGAGGTGCGCAACTCGTCGATGCTCGCGCCGGCGTACTGCGACCAGGTCAGGCCGGTCGCCGACAGGAAGAAGAACCCCGCCGCGGCCCACACGCCGACCGTGCCGTGCAGGCCGAGCGTGCGACGACGTCCGCCGGTACCGCGCACCGTGCGCAGGGCGCGCCGGCGGGAGAACCACAGCACGACACCGCCGCCCGCGATCACCCACAGCCAGCTCGCGGCGAACTCGCTGTAGAGCCGGCCGTTCTCGCCCAGGTGCAGGTCGCGGTGGAACTCGTCGATCCAGGTGCGCAGTGGCAGGGCCCCGGTCGCGCCGTACTGCTCCAGCGCGCCGCGCACCGTGCCGGTGTAGGGGTCGACGAACACGGCGAGGGAGCGGGCGGGGTCGACGCCCTCGACGCCGGACAGCAGGACGCGGGTCGTGGCGTCGTCGGTCGGGGAGGGCCGCACGGCCGCGACCGTGCCCTCCGGGTGTGCCTCGCGGGCGGCGGCCACCTGCGCGGACACCGGCAGCCGGGTGTCGCCGACCGGCACGGTCATCTCGTGCGCGTAGACGATCCTCTCGGCCTGGAACGCGCCCGCGTACAGGAAGCCGGTGACGGCGGCGACGAGCAGGAACGGGGCGACGAACACGCCGGCGTAGAAGTGCAGGCGCAGCACCAGGGGACGCAGCGGGGCCCACGGACCGCGGGACGTCGTCCCGGGCACCGCGGGATGCGGGGCCTCGTCCGCGGTGGGCGAGGGAGCGGTGGACATCGGCGGGCTTCTCCGGAGTGTCGGTGGGACGTTTCATCGTGACCCTCCAGTGGTCGGAGCGGGATCCCGACGAGTTCCCGCCCTTCCGAGTGACCTGTGTCACCCTCACCGCGTGGCATCCTGGCCCGATGGCCTCTCCCCCTTCGCGCGCCCCTCTTGCCGAGCGGATCGAGGAACTCCTCGCGCCCGGCGGCCCGTTGCCGATCGTCGCGGCGGGCGACCCGGTCCTGCGCGCCGGCACGGAGCGCTACGACGGCCGGCTCGACCCCGCTCTCCTGGCCCGGTTCGTCGAGGCGCTGCGGGTCACCATGCACGCGGCGCCCGGCGTGGGCCTGGCCGCCCCGCAGGTCGGGGTGGAACTGCGGATCGCGGTGATCGAGGACCCGGCGCCGGTGCCGGAGGAGGTGCGGGTGGCGCGCGGCCGGGTGCCGCAGCCGTTCCGCGTGCTGGTCAACCCGGCCTACGAACCCGTGGGTCCGGCCCGGGCCGCCTTCTTCGAGGGCTGCCTGAGCGTGCCGGGCTGGCAGGCCGTGGTGGCCCGCCACGCCGAGGTGCGGCTGACGGGCGAGGACGAGCACGGCCGCCCGCTCGACGAGGTGTTCGGCGGGTGGCCCGCCCGGATCGTCCAGCACGAGACGGACCACCTCGACGGCCTGCTCTACCTGGACCGGGCCGAACTGCGCTCGCTCTCCGCCAACCAGGCCGTGGCGGAGCGCTGGGCACAGCCGACGCCCCTCCGTGCGGCCCGGGAGCTGGGCTTCGACCTGCCGTGACCGGCTTCAGTCGTCGCGGAACGCCTCCAGCAGCCGCAGCCACACCTCGCTGATCGTCGGGTAGGACGGGACCGCGTGCCACAGGCGGGCGATCGGGACCCGGCCGGCGACGGCGACGGTCGCCGAGTGGACCAGCTCGCCCACGCCGGGGCCGACGAAGGTGACGCCGCGCAGGACCTCCTCCTCCAGGTCGACGACCATGCGGGCCCGGCCCCTGTAGCCGTCGGCGTACAGACCCGCTCCGGCCACGGAGGACAGGTCGACGTCGACGGCGCGGACCCGGTGGCCGGCCGCCTCCGCCTCGGCCAGGGAGAGGCCCACCGAGGCGGCCTCCGGGTCGGTGAAGACGACCTGGGGGACGGCGTGGTGGTCGGCGGTGGCGGCGTGGGCGCCCCACGGGCCGGACTCCAGGTCCGCCGTCCCCGACGCGCGGGCGGCGATGGCGGCGCCCGCGATCCGGGCCTGGTACTTGCCCTGGTGGGTGAGGAGGGCGCGGTGGTTGACGTCGCCGACGGCGTACAGCCACTCGCTGCCGGTCACCCGCAGGCTGTCGTCGACGGTGAGCCAGGAGCCGGGCTCCAGGCCCACGGTGTCCAGGCCGATGTCGTCGGTGCGCGGGGCGCGGCCGGTGGCGAAAAGGATCTCGTCGGCCTCGATGCGGTCGCCGGCGTCGGTGACGACCACGACCGTGCCGTCCTCCCGCGTCACCGACTCCACGGAGGTGCCGGTGCGCACGTCGGCACCGGCCTCGGTGAGCGCCTCGGCGACCAGTTCGCCGGCGAAGGGCTCCATGCGGTTCAGCAGGCCCTTGCCGCGCACGAGGAGGGTGACCCGCGCGCCGAGGGCCTGCCAGGCGGTGGCCATCTCGGTGGCGACGACTCCCCCGCCGACCACGACGAGCCGGTCCGGCACGGCCTGCGCGCTCGTCGCCTCCCGGCTCGTCCACGGCCGGACGGCGTCGAGACCGGGCAGGTCGGGCAGGACGGCCCGGCTGCCGGTACAGACCGCGACGGCGTGCCGGGCGGTGAGGACGGTGTCCCCCACCCGCACGGTGCGCGGGCCGGACAGGCGGCCCCGGCCGCGGTACAGGTCGGCCCCGATGCCCTCCAGCCAGCCGACCTGGCCGTCGTCCTTCCAGTGCGAGGTGTAGTAGTCGCGGTGTGCGAGGACCTCGGCGGCGTCGAGGGGCCCCTGCACGGCCTGGCGCAGACCGGGCAGGCGGCGGGCGTCGGCGCGGGCGATGACCGGGCGCAGCAGGGCTTTGCTGGGCATGCAGGCCCAGTACGAGCACTCGCCGCCGACCAGTTCGCTCTCCACGACCGCGGTGGTGAGCCCGGCCGCGCGGGTGCGGTCGGCGACGTTCTCCCCCACGGGCCCGGCCCCGAGCACCACGACGTCGTACGCGATGGTTTCCGTTTCCGTCATGGGGTCAGTCTGGTGGGTGGTGTGCGGGGTGGCCACACGGGTAGGGGCGCGGAATACGCGAGGGGCCGACCGTGTTGTGCGGGCGGCTTCATCCCATGTCAGGACGCCCCTGGCAGGAAGCAGCGGGAAGAGGGAATCACGCCATGAGCAGCACCGTGGAGCTCACCAAGGAGAACTTCGACCAGACGGTCACCGACAACGACTTCGTCCTGATCGACTTCTGGGCGTCCTGGTGCGGGCCGTGCCGTCAGTTCGCCCCGGTCTATGAGAAGGCCGCCGAGGAGAACCCGGACCTGGTGTTCGGGAAGGTGGACACCGAGGCGCAGCCGGAGCTGGCCGCCGCCTTCGGTATCCAGTCCATCCCCACCCTGATGATCGTCCGGGAGCGCGTCGCCGTGTTCGCGCAGCCCGGCGCCCTGCCCGAGGCCGCCCTGACGGACGTCATCGGGCAGGCCCGCAAGCTGGACATGGACGAGGTCCGCAAGTCCGTCGAGGAGCAGCGGTCCGCCGCCGACGGCCAGTGAGGTCCGGGAGCTGCTGAAGGGCCGCGGCCCTTCCGGCTGCGGCCGGAGAGGCCGCGGCTAGAAGGGGTAGGGCGCCACGTCGCCGCGCACCGTGGTCCAGCGCACGTCGGTGAAGGCCTCCAGGTTGGCCTCGCCGCCGAAGCGGGCGCCGGTGCCGGAGGCGGCGATGCCGCCGAAGGGGGCGACGGCCTCGTCGTTCACGGTCTGGTCGTTGATGTGCACGATGCCGGTCGGGACGCGCTCGGCGAGGTCCAGACCGCGGGCGGCGTCACGGGTGACGATGCCCAGGGAGAGGCCGTAGGAGCTCGCCGCGGCGAGGGCGGCGGCCTCGTCGGGCGTGCTGAAGGGGCGGACGGGGGCCACCGGGCCGAAGACCTCCTCCGCGTAGGCGGGGGTGTCGTCGGCGACGCCCGCGAGAACCGTGGGGCGGTAGAAGCGGCCCTCGTGGGTGCCGCCCGCGGCGAGCTTCGCTCCGGCCGCGGTACTGGCCTCCACCAGGGCGTGGACCTTGGCGAGCTGGCCGTCGTCGATGAGCGGGCCGAGGTGGACCTGCGCGCGGTGCGGGTCGCCGACGGCCAGGGAGTCCGCCTTCGCCGCCAACCGCTCGACGTACTCCTCGTAGAGGGAGGCGTGCACGAGGTGGCGGCCGGTGGTCATGCAGATCTGGCCCTGGTGGAAGAAGGAGCCCCAGGCCGCCGTGGAGATCACCGCGTCGAGGTCGGCGTCCTCCAGCACGATCAGCGCTGAGTTGCCGCCGAGTTCCAGGTGGGCGCGCTTGAGGTGGCGTCCGGCGGCCTCGCCGACCGCCCGGCCGGCCGCGGTGGAGCCGGTGAAGGAGATCACCGGCACGTGCGGGTCGGCGACCAGCGCCGCGCCGGTGTCGGGTCCGCCCGGCAGGACGTGCAGCAGGCCCTCGGGGAGCCCCGCCTCGGCGAAGACGGCGGCGAGGGAGAGCCCGCCGCACACCGCCGTCCGCGGGTCCGGCTTCAGCACGACCGCGTTGCCGAGCGCCAGAGCGGGCGCGACGGAGCGGATGGACAGGATCAGCGGGGCGTTGAACGGGGAGATCACGCCCACGACCCCCACGGGCACCCGCCGGGTGTAGGACAGCCGGGGCGCCTCGCTGGGCAGCACCTGGCCCGCCGGGCGGGAGGCGAGCGCGGCGGCCTCGTAGCACTCCTGGGCGGCGACGTGCAGCTCGAAGTCGGCCTTGCCGGGGATGGACCCGGACTCCCGCACCAGCCATCCGCGCAGTTCGCCGGCGTGCGCGGCGAACAGGTCGCCGGCCTTGCGCAGTACCCCGGCCCGCACGAAGTGCGGCAGGCGGGCCCACTCGGCCTGGGCGGCGCGGGCGGCCCCGGTGGCCGGGGCGACGTCCTCGGCGGTGGCGAGGACGACCGTGCCGAGCCGGTCGCCGGTGGCGGGCTCGATGACGGCGTGCTCGGGGCCCGTGAGGGCGCGGGGCTGCCAGGACGTGGGGTCGAGCAACGGCATGAGGGCTCTCCGATCAGTCACGCGCGGAACCCTGCGGGAGTCCCGCGTGCTGGGCCGCCGGGCCGGCGGCCGCGTGGCGGGACGCGGCGGTCCGGCGCAGCCGGGCGGGCTGCCCGACGGTGGTCGCCCGCGCCCCCATCTGGTTGAGCGTGCAACATCTTAGACCTGCCCAGCGGCCTCAGGTGGAGTCGCGCCGCACCGCCGTCGCCTCCAGCAACTCGTGCGCCTCGGGTGCCGCGCCGGGGGTGCGGACCGCCCGGTCGACGAGCCCGGCGAGGTCGGGGCCGGAGGGCAGCGCGATGCGGACGGTACTCAGGCGGGGGCGCAGCAGTCTGCCGAGCATCAGGTCGTCGGCGCCGATGACGGCCGTGTCCTCGGGGATGCGCACGCCCTCGTCCTGGAGCGCGCTCATCAGCAGCATGGCGTACTCGTCGTTGTAGGCGAAGACCGCGTCGAGGCCGAGGGTATGCCAGCGGGCGGCGAGGGCGGCCGCGGACTCCTCCGTGAAGGCGAGGGGCAGTTCGGTGACGGTGGCGTCGGTGTCGAGCAGTGCCTCGCGCACACCGGCGAGACGGGGCATGGAGAACATGTCCATGCCACGCTCCTCGGGGACGACGACGCCGATGCGGCGGCGGCCACGGGCGTACAGGTGCCCCGCGGCACTGCGGCCGACGCCGGCCTGGTCCATGAGCAGGGCGTGGGCACCCTCGACGGGTTCGGAGCTGAGGGTCACGACGGCGCGGGCCCCGGAACGCTTGAGGACGGCGACGCCCTGCGGGCCGAGGCCGGGGCCGGGCACCAGGACGGCGACGGGCCGCAGCTCGGCCCAGGCCCGGGCGGCGTCGTCCCCGCGCAGGCCGCTGGCGCCGTACTGGACGACGGTGTAGTCGAGGCGGCTGAGCGCGCCCTGGAAGTCGTGCACGAACTGGCTGTAGAGAGGTCCCGCGGGGACGGGCGGGGCGGGCATCAGGACCATGCGGCTGTGCCCGGCGCGCAGGCTGCGGGCAGCGGCGTGCGGCACGTACCCGAGGTCCTTCGCGGCCTGGCGGACCCGTTCGCGGGTGGGCTCGCTGATCCGTACGGCACTGGCGTTGTTCAGGACGTAGGAGACGGTCGCGCGCGAGACGCCGGCCAGGCGGGCCACGTCGGCGCTCGTGGGCACGGAGCGCGGCGCCGACGACGGTGTCGGCGCGGGCGTTTTCGGTATCTGCACCATGACGTACCGCATCTTGGCAGAAGCGCGGACGGCGATTTTGACCGGGGGTAACCCCCAATTGGTCAATGATTTAACGAAGTTGGCCGCGCAGGTCGCGGACCTGCCGCTCGGGTTCGCGGGCGGTCAGCCGCCCGTCATGCGGTCCACCAGGTCGTTCCAGCCCGCCTCCAGCCGCTCGATCGGCATCCCGGACTGACGGGTCAGATGGTGGATCAGCACGGGACTGAGGTAGCCCATCAGCGTGTGGGCGAGCAGGTCCGCGTCCGCGTCCGGCGCGGCCTGGCGCAGCAGCATCGCCACATGGCCGTGGAGCACCCGGCGGGCCGGTGCGAGGAAGCGGCGGTCCGCTGCCGGCTCGGCCGCCAGTTGCAGCTCGAGTTCGTCCGCGGCGCGCCGCAGCAGGGCGACGCCGAACGCCCGCAGCCGCTCGACGGGCGGCGCGCCGGGGCCCAGCGGCGGCGGGCCGCCGAGGAAGGCGGCCTGGAAGGTGCGCTCCGAGTGGTCCAGCAGCGCCATCAGCAGCCCGGTGCGATCGCCGAAGCGACGGAAGACGGTCCCCTTGCCGACCTTGGCCTCGGCGGCCACCGCCTCCATGGTGACCGCCGCGGCACCGTGCTCGGCGACCAGGCGGGCGGCGGCGCACAGCAGCCGGGCCCGGTTGCGGGCCGCGTCGGCGCGCAGACAGGGCTCGTCCTCGGCGGTCGCCCCGAGTTGCAGCAGTTCGGGTTCGCCGACGGTCTCCTCGGAACTCGGGAAGGGCGGCAGAGCGGCGGGCATGAACACAGCGTAAAGCACCGGGAATGAAACTGGACCCCGGTCCGGTTAGGGTGATACAACCTTAAACGGACCCCGGTCCGGATCATCCACGGCACTGTTTCAGTCTCTGGGAGTACCCATGTCTGTTCGTATCCTCGCGCTCGTCGGCAGCCTCCGCGCCGGCTCGACCAACCGCCAGCTCGCCGAGGCCGCCGTCAAGGTCGCTCCGGAGGGTGCCGAGGTCGACCTCTTCGAGGGCCTGGCCGAGGTCCCGTTCTACAACGAGGACATCGACGTCGAGGGCAGCGTGCCGGCCGCCGCCGCCAGGCTGCGCGAGGCCGCCCAGGCCGCCGACGCCTTCCTGCTCTTCTCCCCCGAGTACAACGGCACCATCCCGGCCGTGCTGAAGAACGCCATCGACTGGCTGTCCCGCCCGTACGGCGCCGGCGCCTTCGGCGGCAAGCCGGTCGCCGTGGTCGGCACCGCCTTCGGCCAGTACGGCGGCGTGTGGGCCCAGGACGAGGCCCGCAAGGCCGTGGGCATCGCCGGCGGCCGGGTGATCGAGGACCTCAAGCTCTCCATCCCGGGCTCCCTGACCCGCTTCGCCGAGACCCACCCGGTGGACGACGCCGAGGTCGCCGCCCAGCTGACCGAGGTCGTGGCCCGGCTGCACGGCCACGCGGGCGAGGTCGCGGCCGCCTGAGCCGGACGGTCGTGGACGGCAAGGGGTCCGGTGTTCCTCCGGGCCCCTTTTCGCCGTCGCGGACCGGTCAGGTGGCGACCTCCTCCTGCCGTCGGGCGGCCCGCAGGCTGGTGACGGTCGTGACGGCGAGGACCAGCACGATGAAGGAGAGCGAGAAGGGGATGCCGATCTCGGGGACGTGCACCCCCGACTCGTGCAGCGCGTGCAGCAGCAGCTTGACGCCGATGAAGCCGAGGATGATCGACAGCCCGTAGCTGAGGTGGACCAGCTTCCTGAGCAGGCCGCCGATGAGGAAGTACAGCTGGCGCAGTCCCATCAGGGCGAACGCGTTGGCGGTGAACACGATGTACGGATCGTCGGTCAGACCGTAGATCGCGGGGATGGAGTCCAGGGCGAACAGGACGTCCGTGGAGCCGATCGCGAGCATCACCACCAGCATCGGCGTCATCACCCGCTTGCCGTTCTGCTCGATCCACAGCCTGGTGCCGTGGTAGCGGTCGGCCACGCCGAAGCGGCGCTCGGCGGCCTTGAGCAGCTTGTTCTCCTCGTACTCCTCGTCGTGGCCGCCCCTGCGGGCGTCCTGGATCAGCTTCCAGGCGGTCCAGATCAGGAACGCGCCGAAGAGGTAGAACACCCACGAGAACGTGGAGATGATCGCCGCGCCGAGCGCGATGAACACCGCGCGCAGCACCAGCGCCATCAGGACGCCGACCATCAGCACCCGCTGCTGGTACTGCGAGGGCACCGCGAACCTGCTCATGATGAGGACGAAGACGAAGAGGTTGTCGACGCTCAGCGACTTCTCGGTGATGTACCCGGCGAAGAACTCGCCCGTCGGCCCCCCGCCCCCGAAGACGTACAGGCCGGCTCCGAACGCGCAGGCCAGGACGATCCACACCGCGGTCCAGGTGCCGGCCTCCCGCACCGACACGTCGTGTGGTCTGCGACCGATGAGGAAGTCGACGGCGACCAGCGCACACAGGGCGGCCACGGTCACCAGCCAGACGGGGAGGGAGACGTTCACGGGTGGTACTCCTGGTGCCGGTGGAAACTGTGGGGTCTCGGCATCGTTGTCGACACCCGGGGCCGCTTCCACCTCCGCCGGGTGAACAGAGGGTCATGAAACAGCAAGGAGCCGAGGTGGCGGGCGGCTGCCGCCGGGCGGCGGACGGCTGTCACCGGACGGCGGGCGGCTGTCACCGGACGGCGGTGGTCCGCCGGACGGCACCGCCGGGCGGGGGGGGCGCCCCCTGGGCACCTCCCGCACCACCCGGCAGGGCTCAGCGGCGTTTGAACTCGATCGGGCCCGCGTTCATCTCGATCGTCCCGTCCGCGTGGAGCACCGGGCGGCGTTCGGTCATGCGGGCGCTGTATGCCTCGATGTGGTGGACGGCCGCGCCGTCGGCGGAGGTGAAGTCGACGAGGGCGATCGCCACCCAGTAGCGGGTCTTGGTGTTCTCGTAGAGCGGCACGGTCACGACGGAGCCGCGTCCGTCGTCGACGACCACCTTCGCACCGAAGCTGCGGAAGGAGCCGAAGCCGTTGCTGACCGCCGAGTACGCGCACAGCAGGACGTACCCCTGCTCGTCGGGCCGGACGATCTTCACCGCCTCGCGGCCGGGGACGCGGGAGTCGCCGTCGAGACGGATGTGGGGGCGGTCGGTGAGCGAGCCCAGGTGCTTGTAGTAGACGACATCGGCCTTCTTGCCCGTCTTCGCCGTCGCCGGCGCCCCGGCCGGCGCCGCGCCCCCGCGCACCGGCTCGCCCTGGACGACGTGGCCGGACTTGACGAGGGTGCCGGGCGCCCTGGGCCCGCGGACCGCCTTGGTGGCGGGGACGAACAGGGCGTACAGGTCGAGGTCGGCGCCCTGCCGGCGGCGCCGGTCGCTGCCGCCGTCCCACTCCAGGGCCACGGTGACCGTCAGCTCACGGTCGCCCTTGTCCATGCTGATGGACACCTGGCTGCCCTTGTCGAGGCTGATCCGGCCGAGCGGCGGCTTGACCGGGCCCGGCGGGGGCGACGCGGGGGCGGCGGCGGGCACGGGCGGTGCGGCCGGGGCCGCGGGTGCCTCCGCGGGCGGCGCTCCCGCGGTCTCGTCGGCCTCGTCGGCCTCGGCGACCTCGATGCCGAAGTCCCTGGCGAGCCCGGCCAGCCCGTCGGCGTAGCCCTGGCCGATCGCGCGCAGCTTCCACGCGTCGCCACGGCGGTAGAGCTCGGTGAGCAGGACCGCGCGTTCACCGTCGGTCAGGGCCGGCGGCCGGAAGAGAACCGTTTCCGTGCCGGGCTGGGCCGCGCTCACCCGGACGTTCCCGACCGTGCGGAAGGTGCGTGTGACGTCGTCGGGGTCGCAGCTCGCGACGAGCACGACCCGGTCCACCTGCGCGGGTAGCGCGGCCGGGTCCACCTCGATGCGCTCGGGGCCGTCGGCGTCGGCGGCCAGGTGGCGCACGGCGCCCGACTCGGCGGAGGGCTGGTTGTAGAAGACCAGGTCGTCGTCGGACCTGACCTTGCCGTCGGCCGTCACCAGCAGGGCGCTGAGGTCGACGGTGTCGCCCTCCGCGTACAGCTCGACCGTGACGGGCCCCGCCCCGATCGCGATGTTCCCGCCCTTGCCCAGCTCCGGCATGTCTCCCACCCCCGTGCGCTCCCGGCCGTCGGTTTCCCGCCACTGTGTCACACCGGGTGCGGGTCCCGCCGCGGCTCCCGACGTCCGACGCGGCTCTCCTCGAGGCTCCGCCCGTGGCGCGTCAGGGCCGTCGGAACAGCCGGCCGGGCGCCTGACCGCGCTGATCCGGACGTCGGCTCCGCCGTGTGGTCGCCTGCCTCGACCGGCCGCCGAGGCGCGGGCCGGCTGGGGGCGCCGGTGCGCGGGCCGCGGTGATCGCCGGGGTGCCCGCGCGGCTGGTCGACGCCGAGCGCGGGTGCGGGTCCGGGTGGAGGCCGACGGCATCCGCCGCGACGGATCCCGCGAGCGCGGGTGTGGTGACCCGCCCCCGGGCCCGCCGCAGGTCACACCGCGCGAGTGCTCAGCCGCCGGTCGAGCGCGCGAGGCGGAACCCGACGTCGTCCACCCGGAAGGCGGGGTGACTGCGCCGGCGTACCGAGGCGCGGCAGCTCCAGTGCTCGTCGAACCAGCCGCCGCCGCGCAGCACCCGGTAGGTGCCGTAGACCTCGGGGTCGTAGAGGTCCCAGCACCACTCCCAGACGTTGCCGAGCATGTCGTGGAGGCCCCAGGCGTTGGGCTGCTTGCCGCCCACCTCGTGGAGGCGCTCACCCGAGTTGCCCCGGTGCCAGGCGATGTCGTCGAGGGGGCCGTGGCGCGGCCCGGTGGTGCCGGCCCGGCAGGCGTGCTCCCACTCGGCCTCGGTGGGCAGCCGGTAGCCGTCGGCCGACGCGTCCGGGTCGACGGCCCGGTCGTCGCCGTCGAGGACGTAGGCGGGTGTGAGCCCCTCCCGGAGGGACAGCGCGTTGCAGAAGCGCACCGCGTCCCACCAGGAGACGCTCTCGGCCGGCAGCAGGCCGCCCGCGGCCGGCCCCGCGCCGGTCACCCGCCCGAACAGCTCACGGGTGACCGGGTGCCGCCCGATCCGGTAGGGCGCGAGCTCCACCTCCCAGCTGCGGCGCGTGCGCCGGTCCGACAGCCTGACCCGCCCCGCCGCCACGTCGACCATCCCGTGCCCCACCCCTGCGTCCATCCGGGAATGATCCCACCCGCCGGCGGGCCGGCCGAAACGTCAGGCCCAGGCCGTCACCGGTACGAACGAGCTGTCCTGCCGGAACAGATCGGTCCCGTCCGCCTGCTCCACCCGCAGTTGGTAGTCGTAGTGGCGCAGGTAGTAGCCGGGGTAGTTGTACGACTCGAAGCGCACCGAGCCGCTCGCCGTCCCCGTCCGGGCGACGAAGGTGGCGTCCTTGGCGAACGTCGACGTGCCGTCGTTGGGGTCGAAGCGGGCGCGGAAGGCGTAGTGGCGCAGGTAGTTGCCGGCCGCGTCGCGGAAGGAGTAGCCGTTCGCGTCCGCGAGACCCGGCACCACGGTGAAGGTGGACGCCCGCTTCTCGGCGGTCGTGCCGGAGGCCGTCACCACCGGCAGGTTGAGCAGCGCGGACTGCTCCTGCCAGTAGCGGGTGCTGTAGTTGGCCGAGCGCAGCGAGCGGGTGACGTTCTTCGCGAGGCTCACCCCGCCGGTGACCGTCTCCTTGATCACGGTGAAGTGCCGGGCGGTGCCCGACACTGCCGGCAGGGCCTTGGGCGTGCTCCAGGTGGCGAAGGTGTCGTAGCTGTCGCTGTAGTAGTAGTTGCCGTCTCCGTAGCCGTCGAAGAAGAGCCGCCATGCGCCGTTGTCGAGCGCGACGAGGGCGGGACCCTCGCGGTAGCTGCCCCAGCCGGCCCAGTCGCCGGTCCGGGAGATGGTGTAGGGACCGGCGAGGTTCGAGGCGGTGGCGTACTCGATGTACTTGGTCGTCTCGTTCTTGGTGAAGGCGTGATAGGTGGAGCCGAGCTTCACGATGAAGGTGTCGATGTGGTTCTTGCCTATGCCGGCCAGGGCGACCGGTGAACTCCAGGCGGTGAGGTCCGCGTTGGTGGCCTTCAGCAGGTAGGGGGTGAAGATCCACTGGTCGTCGGTGGTCGAGCAGGAGACGATGATGTTGACGCTGCCGTCGCTGTCGACGAAGAACTCCGGTGCCCAGGCGCGGGAGAGATTGGCGATCGGGACCGTGTAGTCGTACAGGAACGTCCAGTTGACCCGGTCGGAGCTGCGGGCGAAACCGATGGTGGTGCTGACGTCCTGCCAGGTGTGGGTGGTGTAGGTGATGTAGTAGAAGCCGTTGGTGTGTCTGAAGATGCTCGCGTCGCGGATGCGGCCGGCGGGCGGGGTGTAGGCGGACGACTTCAGGAGCCGGAAGTCGGTGGCGTCGTCCGACTGGTAGACGTTGACGGTGCCGTCGTTGCTGTTGAGGAACGGCACGATCGTGTAGCGGGTGGCCGAGCCACCGGGCGGGGCCGCGGCGGACGCCGTGCCGAGCAGGCCGGGGACCTCGCCGAGCACGAGCGCCGAGGCGGGCAGGACCGCCATCGCGCGCAGCAGGGTGCGACGGGACGGGGTGGGGGGACGTGTGGTCATGGTGCGGCTCTCCCTACGGCTCAGGGACCCCGACGACTCAGGGTTCGACATGCCGAACAGAGTCCGGAAAGTCGATCAGAAGGTAGGGGTGAGGCTCCGGGACGTCAATGCTTTGCGCAGGGAACGGGGGGACCTGTGGGACTGCTGTGGCCTGCGGGGGACCGGCAACCGGCGCAACGGCGTTCCATCGAGGGCCCGTCAGAGGTTACCGTTCGGTAGACCACGTGCTTCCGGAGGTGTCCCGCCATGACGCTCGACCGTTCCGCCGGACTGACGGACACCGCCCGTGCGCTCGCCGCCGGGGAGGTGTCGTCCCGCGAGCTGGTCGAGCGGACCCTGGCACGGATCGAGGCGACCCAGGACACCCTCAACGCGTTCCGCATCGTCCGCGCACAGGCCGCCCTCGCCGAAGCGGAGGCGGCCGACCGGCGGTTGGCCGCCGGCGTGCGCACCCCCCTGCTCGGCGTGCCCGTCGCCGTCAAGGACGACATGGACGTGGCGGGTGAGCCGACCGCCTTCGGCTGCCAGGGGACCCACCCGCCGGTCGCCGAGGACGGAGAGGCGGTACGGCGGCTGCGCGCGGCCGGTGCGGTGATCGTCGGCAAGACCAACACCTGCGAGCTGGGACAGTGGCCGTTCACCGAGGGCCCCGCCTTCGGCGCCACCCGCAACCCGTGGAACACCGAACACACCCCGGGCGGCTCCTCCGGCGGCTCCGCGGCCGCGGTGGCGGCGGGCCTGGTGCCGGCCGCGCTCGGCTCGGACGGGGCCGGTTCGGTCCGCATCCCCGCCTCCTGGACCCATCTGGTCGGCGTCAAACCGCAGCGCGGGCGGGTCTCCACCTGGCCGCGCGGCGAGAGCTTCCAGGGCATCACGGTCAACGGCACCCTGGGCCGGACCGTGGCCGACGCCGCCCTGCTGCTCGACGCGGCCTGCGGCAACCACGCCCGCGACCCGCACCGCCCGCCCGCCGTCGACGCCTCGGCGGCCGTCGGACGCGACCCCGGACGGCTGCGCGTGGCGCTGGCGCTGAAGCCGCCGTTCACCGCCGTGCCCGCCCGGCTGCGGCCCGAGGTGCGCACCCGCGTCGTCGAACTCGCCGAGACCCTCGCCCGGTTGGGACACACCGTCGAGGAGGCCGACCCGCCCTACGGGCAGATCGGGCTGACCTTCGTGCCCCGGGCCACGGTGGGGATCGCCGAGTGGGTCGCCGAGGCGCCCTTCCCCGCGCTGCTCGACCGGCGCACCCACGACGCCGCCCGGCTCGGCCGGCTGCTCGGCGGCGCGCCGCTGCGGGCGGCCCGGCGCGCGGAGGCGGCACTGCACCGCCGTATCGGCGCCTTCTTCGAGCGGTACGACGTGATCCTCGCGCCGACGACGGCCGCGCCGCCGCCGCGGATCGGGGCCATGGCGCAGCTGGGCGGGTTCGCCACCGACCGGGCCATGATCGCCGCCTGTCCCTACGCTTGGCCGTGGAACGTGCTGGGCTGGCCCGGCGTGAACGTACCCGCCGGGTTCACTCCGGGCGGGCTCCCGGTCGGGGCGCAGTTCCTCGGCCCGGCGAACAGCGAACCCCTGCTGCTGTCGCTCGCGGCGCAGGCGGAGGCCGAACTGCGCTGGTACGAGGCGTGGCCCGAGCCGCTCGTCACGGATTCCCCGGTCGCCTGAACGCCCGAGAGTCCTCGTAGCGGAGCTACCACGGCTCTCCGGCAACGCGGCGAGGTGCGGCGCCGGGCCGCGCGGTCCGGGCGGGCACAGTGCAAGGACGCCTTAGGGTGCCCCCGTGACCGCGTTTACCGAAGAGAACGTCCCCGGCCGCTTCGGCGCCTCCGCCACCACCGAGGCCGACCCCCGTGGAGTCGGCCGGGTGCGCACGGAGTACTCCCCCGCCCACGACGGCGACCCGGACCCCGGCGAGGTCGTCTGGACGTGGGTGCCCTTCGAGGAGAACGACGGGCGGGGCAAGGACCGTCCGGTGCTGGTCGTCGCCCGTGAGGCGGCGGGGACCTTCCTCGCCGTGCAGTTGTCCAGCAAGCGGCACGACGGCGACCGCGAGTGGGTGCCGATCGGCAGCGGGCCGTGGGACCGGTCGGGGCGGGAGTCGTGGGTGGACGTCGACCGCGTCCTGCGCCTGCACGAGCAGGGCATGCGCCGGGAGGCGTGCGCGCTGGACCGGATGCGGTTCAACCTGGTGGTCCACCGGCTGCGGGAACGCTACGGCTGGAGCTGACGAGGGGCGCCCGCGGGGCCGGGAGCTGCCGGGGAGGCCTCGCCACGGCCCGGGAACGCCCGCTCGAACGCCCCGCGCACCCGGCTGTCCGGTGTCCGGTCCAGCACCCCGAACACCACATGCTCGAACCTGTGCGCGAACCGTCCGCCGGGGCCCAGCAGCGCCCGGAACGCCCCGGCCACCTGCGCGGGGTCGTTGCGGAAGACGCCGCAGCCCCAGGCGCCGAGCACCAGCCGCCGGTAGCCGTGCGCGGCGGCGGTCTCCAGGACCCGTTCGGCGCGGCCGGCCAGGGCGCGCGGCAGTTCGGACGCGCGCTCGGGGGCCGTCCGCAGCACCACGCCCGCGTTCGGAGCGGCGGCGGTGAGGAAACCGGCCGCGTAGGGCCTGTCCAGCAGCCGGCCCCGGTCGTCGCGGAAGACGGGTACGGCCGGGGAGTGGATGACGCGGTCCGAGTAGAACGGGTCGCGGTGGGAGCGGTGGTGGTCGTAGAAGTCCCGGGCCTGAAGCAGGCACGTGTGCAGCGCGGAGGCGCGGCACAGGGCCTCCTCCTGGGCCTGGGCGCCGTTGAGGTATCCGCCGCCCGGGTTCCTGGCGGAGGCGAAGTTGAGCACGGCCACCGGCGCGTGGGCGAGGCGGCGGGCTGCCTCCAGGCTGCTCTCGCCGGTGACCTCGACGGACGTCCGGCCGCCGGCGGACTCCGGCTCGGGCACGGCCACCGGCTCGGGCCCGACCGTGCGGGTGCCCTCCCGGGCCGCCCGGACGGCCGCCGCCAGCGACACGTCAGCGCCGCCCGGTGCGCGGTACCCGCCCGCCGACACGATCTCCTCGGTCTGCCGCGCGATGCCGCGCAGCCGCGGGGGGGGGGGGGGGGCGCCACGGGGGGGGGGGGGGGGGGGGGGGGGGGGGGTCATGGTGTTATTACGGGCGCAAGGGGGGA
>NZ_JBVIAY010000005.1:0-216517 GCF_055573695.1 Streptomyces sp. NPDC030143 | reverse complement strand
CTAAAATAATTTCTCCTTTCTTCCCGATACCACACCCCCCCCCCCCTCCCCCCCACCCCCCCCCCCCCCCCCCCCCCCCCCCCGCGCCGGCCGATCTCCCCCGTCGTGCTCATGAACGCATCGTGATCGATGCCGGTCATGCGGTGCAACAGCATTTCCCGGCGGCGCGAACACCCCACGCGTCGGCCGGAACATTGCATTCCTAGTCCTTGATAAGCCGTTTTGTACCCTTGTACGAATCGAGCGAACGGTCTTGGGTGGGACGAGTGATGCCGGTCCGGCCCCACCGACGCCGAACCGGTGGCATGGTGGAATCTCAGGAGGATCCCGACATGTCCGACTCTTCAAGCATCTCGGTGGGCGGCTGTACGGAGCCCCGTACCGCCCTCACCGAGGCCGAGGTCGAAGCCCTCGTCCGCGGCATCTGTTTCAAGACCGGCCCGCCCCGCACCGTCGGGGTGGAGCTCGAATGGCTCGTCCACGAGCTGCGCGAACCGCGGCTCCCCGTGACACCCGAACGACTCGAGGCGGCCTACGCCGCCCTGCGGACCGTGCCTCTCGGCTCGGCCCTCACCGTCGAACCCGGCGGGCAGCTGGAGCTCAGCTCGCGGCCCGCGGCCTCCCTCACGGAATGCGTCACCGCCGTCTCGGCCGACCTGGACGCCGTCCGCGCCGTCCTGCGGGAGCACGGGCTCGCCCTCTCCGGCCTCGGCACGGACCCCTGGCACCCGCCCCGCCGGTTCCTGCGCGAGCCCCGTTACGACGCCATGGAGGCCTGCCTCGACCGCACCGGCCCGGCCGGTAGGGCCATGATGTGCACCTCCGCGTCCGTGCAGGTCTGCCTGGACGCCGGCCACGAGGAGCCGGGCCCGCTGGGGTACGAGCGGCGCTGGTGGATGGCGCACACGCTGGGCGCGGTCCTGGTCGCCGCCTTCGCCAACTCCCCCGTGCTCGGCCGCACCCCCACCGGCTGGCGCTCCACCCGGCAACGGCTGTGGATGGAGATCGGCGCCGGTCGCGCGGGCGCGCCCGTCCCGGACGCCGAGCCGCGCGGGGCCTGGGCCCGGCACGTCCTGGACGCGCCGGTGATGTGCGTACGACGGGACGGCGGCCCCTGGGACGTGCCCGAACGGCTGACGTTGCGCGAGTGGATCAGGACGGGGTCGCCGA
The DNA here is from genome assembly GCF_055573695.1 of Streptomyces sp. NPDC030143. Lineage (NCBI taxonomy): Bacteria > Bacillati > Actinomycetota > Actinomycetes > Kitasatosporales > Streptomycetaceae > Streptomyces > Streptomyces sp. NPDC030143. The sequence continues at coordinate 215,347 of NZ_JBVIAY010000005.1, read as the reverse complement.
CCCGGGCGGACCTCGACTACCACATCTCCACCCTGTTCCCGCCGGTGCGCCCGCGCGGCCACCTCGAATTGCGCATGATCGACGCGCAGCCGGGCGAGGACGGCTGGATCGTGCCGCTCGCCGTCACGACCGCCCTGTTCGACGACCCGGAGGCCGCCGAGAGCGCGCACCGAGCGGTGAAACCGCTGGCCGAGCGGGCCCTGTCCCGGCCGGCCCCGCACAACCCGCTGTGGGCCCAGGCGGCCCGCGCCGGACTGACCGATCCCGAACTGCACGAGGCCGCCGTCGCCTGCTTCACGGCGGCGCTGGAGGCCCTGCCCCGGCTCGGCGCCGGCCCCGCGGTCACGGACGCCGTCCGCGTGTTCCTGGACCGCCACGTCCTGCGGGGACGCTGCCCCGCCGACGACCTGCTCGACCGCTTGCGTCACACGGATGGCCGCGCACACGGGAAGGACCCGCGCCCATGACCGACCCCGCCCCCGAGTCCGTCGCGTCCTCCGGGTCCCCCGAGTCCTCCGGGTCCCCCGACGCCGACGCCCTGCGCAAGCGCGCGCTGACCGCGCTGCTCACGGCGCGCGACCGCACCACACTGCTGACCGGCTGCGTCGAGGACCCGGACCTCACCGCCCAGCACTCACCGCTGATGTCGCCCCTGGTGTGGGACCTCGCGCACATCGGCAACCAGGAGGAGCAGTGGCTGCTGCGCGCGGTGGCCGGCCGGGAGGCCATGCGCCCGGAGATCGACGGCCTGTACGACGCCTTCGAGCATCCGCGCGCCGAGCGGCCGTCACTGCCGCTGCTGCCGCCGGCCGAGGCCCGCCGGTACGTGGCGGAGGTCCGCGGCCGGGCCCTGGACGTGCTGGAGGCGGCCGACTTCCACGGCACGCGGCTGACGGAGGCGGGCTTCGCCTTCGGCATGATCGCGCAGCACGAACAGCAGCACGACGAGACGATGTTGATCACCCATCAGCTCCGCAAGGGCCCGCCGGCCCTGACCGCCCCCGACCCCGGCCCGGCACCGCTGTTCACCGGTCCGGCCGAAGTGCTGGTCCCCGGCGGCCCGTTCACCATGGGCACCTCCGGCGAGCCGTGGGCGCTGGACAACGAACGCCCCGCGCACCGGCGCGAGGTGGCGCCCTTCCACATCGACACCACCCCGGTGACCAACGGGGCCTACCAGGCGTTCATCGAGGACGGCGGCTACGACGACGAGCGCTGGTGGACCCCGCAGGGCTGGGCGCACGTCCGGAAGCACTCCCTGCACGCCCCGCTGTTCTGGCACCGCGACGGCCGCCAGTGGCTGCGGCGCCGCTTCGGCGTCACCGAGGTCGTGCCGCCCGAGGAGCCGGTGCTGCACGTGTGCTGGTACGAGGCCGACGCCTACGCCCGCTGGGCCGGGCGCCGGCTGCCCACCGAGGCCGAGTGGGAGAAGGCGGCCCGCTTCGACCCGGCGACCGGCGGCTCGATGCGCTACCCGTGGGGTGACGCCGACCCCGCCCCCGAACACGCCAACCTCGGCCAGCGCCATCTGCGGCCCGCCCCCGCCGGCAGCTACCCGGCCGGCGAGTCCCCGCTCGGCGTACGGCAGTTGATCGGCGACGTGTGGGAGTGGACGGCGAGCGACTTCCTGCCCTATCCGGGGTTCCGGGCGTTCCCGTACGAGGAGTACTCGGAGGTGTTCTTCGGGTCCGCGTACAAGGTGCTGCGTGGCGGGTCGTTCGCGGTCGACCCGGTCGCCTGCCGGGGCACCTTCCGCAACTGGGACCACCCGATCCGGCGGCAGATCTTCTCCGGGTTCCGCACCGCCCGCTCGGAGGCCGTCTGATGTGCCGTCATCTGGCGTACCTTGGGCCGGTCGAACCGCTCGGCCGGCTCCTCGTGGAGCCCGCGCACAGCCTGTACCGCCAGTCGTGGGCCCCGCGGCGGCAGCGGTACGGCACGGTCAACGCCGACGGTTTCGGGGTGGGGTGGTACGCCGAGGGCGATCCGGTGCCGGCGCGCTACCGCCGGGCCGGCCCCGTCTGGGCGGACCTGTCCTTCGCCGACCTGGCCCGGGTGGTGCGCAGCGGCGCGCTGCTGGCGGCCGTACGGGACGCGACGCTGGCGGGCGCGGACGCGGAGGCCGCGGCGGCGCCGTTCGCGGCGGGGACCTGGCTGTTCAGCCACAACGGGGCGGTCAAGGGCTGGCCGGGCTCCCTGGAGGCGCTCGCGCGCTCCCTGCCCGCGGCCGACCTGCTGTCGATGGAGGCCCGCAACGACTCCGCGTTCGTGTGGGCGCTGGTCCTCACCCGGCTGCGCGCCGGGGACACCGCGGGCCAGGCGCTGGCCGACACCGTGCAGGAGCTGGCCGCGGCCGCCCCCGGCTCCCGGCTCAACCTGCTGACCACGGACGGCGCGACGATCACCGCGACCGCCTGGGGCGACACCCTCTGGTACCTGACGGAGCCCGGCCACGGCACGGTCGTGGCCTCCGAGCCGTACGACGACGACCCGCACTGGCAGGAGGTGCCCGACCGCACCCTCCTCACGGCGAACCGCGCCGAGGTCCTGCTCACCCCACTGAAGGACCCGGACGCGGACGCGGCACCCGCCCGACCCGAGGAGACCCGTACGTGAGCCCGTTCCAGATCACCCGCACCCTGCCCGAGGACGCCACGGACGCCGCGCTGCGCGCCGACGTCCTGCACGGCCTCACCGCCACCCCGAAGACGCTGCCGCCGAAGTGGTTCTACGACGCCCACGGCAGCGAGCTGTTCGAGCGGATCACGGAACTGCCCGAGTACTACCCGACCCGTGCCGAGCGCGAGATCCTCGTCGACCGCGCCGGGGAGATCGCCGCCGCGGCCGGTGCCCGTACGCTGGTCGAACTGGGCTCGGGGTCCTCGGAGAAGACACGCCATCTGATCGACGCGCTGACCTCCCTGCGCACCTATGTGCCGGTCGACGTCAGCGAGAGCGCCCTCACCGGGGCCGGGCAGGCCCTGATCGACGCGCACCCGGGCCTGCGCGTGCACGCCCTGATCGCCGACTTCACCGCCCCGCTGACGCTGCCCGACACTCCGGGCCCGCGGCTGCTGGCGTTCCTCGGCGGCACCATCGGCAACCTGCTCCCCCGCGAGCGGGCGGCCTTCCTCGCCTCGGTCCGCGCCCTGCTGGCGCCGGGCGACGCGCTGCTGCTGGGCACGGACCTCGTCAAGGACGCGGGGGTGCTGGTCCGGGCGTACGACGACGCGGCCGGCGTGACGGCGGCGTTCAACCGGAACGTCCTGACCGTCGTCAACCGCGAGCTCGGCGCCGACTTCGACGTCGGCGCCTTCGCGCACGTCGCGCTCTGGGACGCGGGCAACGAGTGGATCGAGATGCGGCTGCGCTCGCGTCACGCGCAGACGGTGAAGATCCCGGCGCTGGACCTCGCCGTCGACTTCGCGGCGGACGAGGAACTGCGCACGGAGGTGTCGGCGAAGTTCCGCGAGGAGGGCGTGCGCTCCGAACTGTCGGCCGCGGGGCTGGAGTTGACGCACTGGTGGACGGACCGGGCGGGACGCTTCGCGCTGTCGCTGAGCGTGGCCCGCTGACCTCAGGGGGCGGATTTCGGGATGATTCCGGGGGGCGTTCCCGCCGGGTCCCGCGCGTCCGCCGGCGGGACCTGACCGGTCGGCGGGGACGGGTCGACGGGCTGGGCCGTCAGCGACCGGTCGGCGGCGGCGCCGGAGCCGTCGAGGCAGTCGACGAAGCTGACGAACCCCGGCCGGCCGGTGCCCTCGGCCACCACGAACTCGCTCGCGGGGTGGCTTCGCAGCAGACACATGTCGTAGCGGACGGCCGTCGGGAGGGTGTCCTGCCCGACGGTCGCCCGGTACTCGTGGCGGCCCACCAACTGGCAGGAGTCGTAACGGATCAACGGGCCGCGCGGCCCCACCGTGTAGCGGTGCGCCCGGACGTCGGCCGAGAAGCCCTTGAAGGCGAGTCCGGTGTCGTCGCAGTCGCTGAAGTGGACGGTGCCGGTCCGCCAGAGGCACTCGATGATCCGCGTGTCCGGGTCGCGCACCTCGAAGCGGATGTCCTCGGCGTGGAAGCGCTGCACCGAGTCGTGGTGCTGCGCCACGGGGAAGCGGAAGAAGGTGCTGGTGGTGCCGTACTCGTCGGAGCGGTACGGGCGGCTGCCGGTGATGATGTACGAGCCGCCCCGGCAGGTGATCGAGCCGCCGTAGGGGAACTCCAGGAAGTTTCCCCACTCGTACTCGACCTTCATGTCGGTGAACCAGTAGTTGAGGAACTGGTCCTGGTCGTTGGGGTCCGTCCGGTGGCGTCGTGACAGGCCCGAGTACAGGAACGCCCTGCGGTAGCTGCCGCCGACCCGGCACGCCTCCCAGCGCATCTCCGAGTTGGTGTCCGTGCCGTCGAGGGCGATCCCGAACTCCCACTCCCCCATCCACTCGCACTCCGAGAACCGGTAGTCCTGGGCCTGTCCGGTGGAGTACGAGCTGAAGAAGGAGGCGCCCGGCGTGGCCGAGCGGAACTGCATGCGCTCGAAGGAGAGGTTCGCCCAGATGTCCTCGTTGCGGCAGAGATAGGAGCCCGGCCCGTCGTCGGGACGGAAGACGAGGGAGGTCATGCGCTTGCCCGCGCCGCTGAAGCGCAGGCCGTTGGCCGCCCGCAGCGGAGCGACGCCGTTCAGCAGCGCGTGGGGACGGGTGATGAGGAACTCGCCGGCCGGGATCTCGATGACCGTGCGCCCGACTCCGCGGGTGACCCGGGACGCCGCGAGCGAGTAGGCGATCTCGAACGCCGCGGTGTCGTCGGTCCGCCCGTCGCCCACCGCTCCGAGGTCACCGACGTTGATCACGAGCGGCAGCCGGGTGGAGGTGCGGCCCCGCCCGCGTCCGGCGGGGCCCGGTGGCGCGGGAGGCCGCTCCGGCCCGACGGCGGCGGACGCGCTGGTCGCGGTCAGGGCCGTCGCCGCGACCACCGACGCCCCGCCACGCAGAAGCTGCCGACGGCTGACACGAGACATCCCGCCTCCCCGTTCTGCCATAATTGCCTTCTTTCCAACGATTTCTCAGTAAAGGAGGGAAATGACCGAGTTTGCCGAGGTGTTCAGACATCTGTCGGCGGCACAGAAGCCCGCGAAGGGGGTCTCGCTCTACACCCGGTTCGTCAACCGTCCGGCCGGCCGGTTCCTGGCGGCGCTGGCCTACCGGGCGGGAGCGACGCCCAATCAGCTGACCGTCCTCGGCGCGCTGTTCACCTTCCCGGCCCTGGCCGCGGTGGCGCTGGTGCCGCCGGGGCCCGGGATGGCGGTCTGCGTCGGCGCGGCCCTGGCCGTGGGGTTCGCGCTGGATTCGGCGGACGGTCAGCTCGCCCGGGGCCAGCGCTCGGGGAGCCCGTCGGGCGAGTGGCTCGACCACGTCCTGGACTGCGTCAAGATCCTCGCCCTCCACCTCGTGGTGCTGGTGTCGTTCTACCGGTTCTTCACGCTGCCCAGCCGGGCCCTGCTGCTGGCGCCGATGGTCTTCCAGCTCGCGGCCGTGGTGATCTTCTTCGCCGGGATCCTGACGGAGAAGCTCTCGCGGCGGACGCCGGGCGAGGCTCCGGCCGGGTCGCCCCCGGCACTGAGGTCGGTCCTGCTCCTGCCGGTCGACTACGGCCTGACCTGCGTGGCCTTCCTATTCCTGGGAAGCCAGCAGGTCTTTCTCACGGTCTACTGCACTCTGCTGGTGGCCCACGTGCTGTTCATGGGCGCCTTCCTGGTGAAGTGGTTCCGGGAGCTGCGCTGAGGGGATCTCCGGCGCCTGGCGTCGGGAGAGCAGTTCCAGCGCGCCGCGCAGCAGCGTGCTGGAGGTGTGCATGGTGTACGGGAAGTAGACGACGTCGACGCCGACCTGCGCGAACCGCCGTTCGTACTCCTCCCACTTGGGCGTGCCCAGCCAGTCGTCGCCCTTGAAGATGACGTGGAAGCCGACCCGCTTCCACGTCCTCAGCTTGTCGACCTCCGACTCCACGACGACGTCGTCGACGTAGCGCACGCTGCGGACGATCTCCAGGCGTTCCTCGATCGGGACCACCGGGGACCGGCCCTTCAGGCGTGCGGTCAGGTCGTCGGAGGTCACACCGGCCACCAGCCGGTCGCAGTGCCGGCGCGCCTCGCGCAGGATGTTGAGGTGTCCGATGTGGAACAGGTCGTAGACGCCGGGCGCGAATCCGATGCGCGTCACTGCGGGTCACCCACCAGTCGGTCCTGGGCCGCCTTCGGCGGCACGGTCACGGTCACGGAGTTGGACTTGGGCGAGGTGTTGGTTCCGTCGGTCACCTCGATCGTGTACAGGTGGGGCCCGGCGGGGACGGTGTCGGTGTACTCCATCTGCGGGCGCTTCCACTCCTTGGAGACCTTCGACTCCCGCGCCACGAGCTTGCCGTCGCGGTAGACCAGGTACGTCAGGGACGCGTCGTCCCGGTCCCAGGAGGCGCGCCAGGTGAGGGTGACCTCGCCGGGGTCGGTGTCGGCGACGGCGAGCGCGGGCACCCTGGGCGCGCCGGTGTCACGGCCGCCGAAGCGGGTCAGCCCCTGCTGCGGCGCGTCGTTGACCCGGGTGAACTCGCCGCCCACCCACAGCACGCCGCGCGAGACGGCCAGGGTGCGGGGGCCCACCTGTTCGCCGAGTCCGCCGTTGGTGTCGGGGAACCAGTGCAGGATCCTACGGTCGTCGAGCGACTGGACGAGCAGGTGCTGCCGGTCGCCGTGCTCCGGGAACCCGCCGGGCGTCTCGTTGCAATTGTGCGAGTGCGAGGCGCTGTAGAGGTTGCCCCGGTACGGCAGGACGGCCTGGGTGGCGCCGAAGCAGGTGTCCTTCCAGACCATGGTGCCGTTGGTGAGCCGGCCCGCGATCCGGCCGTCGAAGATGCCCGGGCCGTGGCCCTCGGCGCCGACGAAGAAGCGGGTCTGGTCGCGCGCGATCGTCTTCACCGACGACTGGCGCGGGAACCATCCGGGGTAGGACAGGACCGTCTTGCCGCTGGTGGGGTGGAGCGTGACCAGCGAGCGGGCCGACTGACCGTTGACCGACTCGAAGTCGCCCCCGACGAAGAGCCTGCCGTGCGAGGGCGCGGCCGCCAGGGCGCGCACCGGCAGGTCGACGTCGGCCCTGAAGGGCAGGACGGCGCCCTTGAGGTCCACGGCGGCGACCCGGTTCCTGGGCTGACCGCCGACCTGGGCGAAGTCACCGCCCAGGTAGACGGCCTTGTCGGTCGTCTCGATGGCCCGGACGGTGGCCGAGACCACCGGCCTGAAGGTCTTGCTCAGCGCGCAGTCGGCGGTGGTGAGGGCGACGGCGTTGGCCACCCGGGTGGATCCGACCTGGGCGAAGGAACCGCCCACGTACAGCACCCGGCCGTCGGGAGAGGCCTTCATGGCCCGCACGGTGTGGTTGTGGCCGGTGAACGTCGGGGCGCAGGGCAGCAGTTTGCCGGTCACGGCGTCGAAGGCGGCGAAGTTGCGCCGCCTTACCTGCTGTTGGCCGGGTGCGGCTCCCGGCGGGCGGACGGCGTCGAAGGACCCTCCGACGTAGACGACACCGTTCGCGGCGGCCATCGACCAGACGATGCCGTCCGTCTGCCAGGTGGCCAGCGGATCGGCGGAGAACGCGGGTGCGCCCTCGGCGGCGGCGGCGAGGGGGGCGTCGAGCAGGGCGACGGTGCAGCACACGAGCGCGGTGGCCGCGACCCTGGCGACCGGTTTCGTACGGCGTTTTCTCAGGTGCAAGGGAGACCCCGGATGACAGTGGTGTGAGGGGAGTGACGCCGTCGAGGGAGGGGTACGACCGTGTCCGGTCTCATGCGGCGCGGCGGCGCAGCACTCCGACCAGTTCGCTCACCCTCAGCGACGTCCGATATCGCCACAAAGTAATACCAAATACACACATTCCCAAAGCCATCCCGACGGCGAGTCCTGACGGAGTGTCACCTCGCGTCACACGGCAGGCGGTCAGCACCGTCCCTACGACCAACCCGGCGGCGAGGGCGTTCACATAACCGCGGTCGACGGTCGTGAAGCCGAGGCGCAGCCGGATGAGGACGGCCGCCGTGAGGTTCTCCACGACGATGGCGGCGCCCCAGGACACCGCCGCGCCGAGAACCCCCCACACCGGCACGGCGAGCAGGCCGACGGTCAGCTGCACCGTGAAGGCGACCGCGGTGACGGCCAGGTGCCAGGAGCTGCGCCCGGCCATGAGAAGCACGGTCTGGGCGTTGCCGACCGAGACGTTGACGAGGGAGGCGGCGCACAGCACCAGCAGCGCGAGGGCACCGTCGGTGAACTCCGGCCCGAACACGGACAGGACGGTGGCGGGGAAGCAGGCGACGAGACCGAACAGCGGCCACGAGAAGAGCACGGTCCAGCAGGTGGAGACGCGGTGCAGCTCGTGTGCCGCGGCGCGCTCGTCGACGGCGAGCAGCCGGCTGAGCTCGGGTGCGACGGCGAGCCGCACGGCGAGCTGGACGAGGGTGCCCGCGGTGACGACACGGCCGATGGCGGTGTACACCCCGGCGTCGCCGGCGGTGGCCAGCGCCGACAGCAGGATGACGCCGACCCACACGGCGCTGATGTCGAAGACGGAGGAGACCGCGCGGGGTGCGGAGAACGCCCAGAAGACCCGTCGCGGCACGGTCTCGCCCTCGCCGCCCCACGGCCCCGGGGGGCGGCCGGCGCGGCAGCGGCGCAGGGAGATCCAGGCGGCGAGGGAGCCGGCCAGCGCGGGCAGCAGCCAGGCCGAGGCGAGCGAGAGGACGCCGGGGGCGTAGAACGCGACGGGGACGGCGATCAGCACGCGCAGCACCGGCTTGCCGATCTGCTCCACGCCGACGAACGGCACCACCGTGCCGTATCCCCGGGTGGCGCCCAGCAGGATCATGCCGACGGTGGCGGCGGGCAGGAAGAGCCCGAAGAGCCGGACCAGGGCGATCGCGTCCGCGGGAGGCATCTGCGGCAGCAGGGCGGTGGCCACCGCCGGGGAGAGCACCAGGGGCACCGCGGCCGCGGTGCCGGCCACGGCCGCCGGCAGGACGGCCGTGCGCAGCAGCGCGTCCACCGAGCGGCCGTCGTTCACGGCCAGGTCGCGCGGCACGAAGCGGACGAGCCCGGTGTCGGCGCCGAGCTTGCAGGTGTTGCTGAGGATGGTGAACAGGGCGACGCCGGTGAAGATCGCGCCGGCCCCCTCGGCCCCGACGGCCCGGGTGATCAGGCCGACGAGGAGGAAGGAGAAGGCGGCGTTCGCGACGGAACCCGCCATCCCCCACCACCCGCCCCGCGCGGTAGCCGCCACCCCGCTCGGGGCGGCGGCCCCCGGGCGGGGGCGGGCGGTCGCTTCGGAGGCGGTCATCGGCGGGAGACGCTGAAGCTGCTGTCCTGCACGGGAAGGTCCATGGACGAGGTGTCGGCGGGAGACGTGGGACCGTACTTCGGGCGGCGGCGCAGCCGCAGGCGCCGGCGCGGGCGACCGGCGTCCAACACGGCCCCGAGCAGGCGTCCGCCGGAGCAGCCGATCAGCTCCTGGATCTGCCGCAGGTCGTCCCGCCGGGTGCGGTCGAGGCCCGCGACCACGACGACGGCGTCGACGCGCTGGGCGACGGCGAGGGCGTCGGCGTGGTTGAGCAGGGGCGCCGCGACGACCACGGTCGACATGTCGGTGTCGGCGGGCACCAGCCGGTTGCGCCGGATCGTGCCGCCGCTCGCGGAGAAGGCGAGACGGCCCTCGACGTCGGCGTCCACGCGGACGCTCCCGGCCGGCAGGAACGCCTCCTCCAGGGTGGGGGCCTCGTACGGCATCAGCGGCAGCCGGGTGGCGAGGCTGATGGTGTCGGGGGCGGTGTCCACCAGCAGGACGTCCGTCCCGTCCTCGGCGAGGGCGGCGCCCAGGTTGGCGGCGACCTCCTCGGCGTCGCCGTCCTGCCGGGGCGAGACCACGAGCACCTGGCCGGTGTCGGCGGTCACGCCGGTCTGGCGGATCCGGAAGGCGAGGGCCCGGTAGGCCTCCGTGCGGGGGCTGTTGATGCGGCCGACCGTCAGCAGCGCCTCGTCCCCTCCGTCGTCGGAGGGCAGGATGCCGAGCACCGGCGCGCGCAGCGCGGACTGGACCTCGCCGACCGAGCGGACGCGGTTGTCCAGTGCGGAGCGCACCCAGGCCAGCACGATGCCGAGGAGGAGTCCGCCGACGAGCCCGAGGGTGATCAGGGTGCGCAGTCCGGGCCCCGCGGGCAGCGTGGGGGCCGTGGCCCGGCGGACCATGTCGCCGCCGCTGGTGTCACGGGACTTGACGTCGAGGGCACGCTTTTGCAGGTTGTAGAGCTGGTTCTGCACGGCGGGCTTCGCCGTCGGCTCCAGCTTGCCCTGGTTCAGACGCTGGTTCAGCACGGCGATCTGCCGGTCCAGGCCCTGGGTGGTGCGCTGCACCATGGAGTCGTTGCGGCTCTTGCGGTCGGCGAGGTAGGCCTCTGCGAACGCGTTGGCGCCGCGCGCCGCGCGTTCGGGGGCGCCGGCGGTGAACTCGAAGCGCAGGACCTGGGACTTGAGCGGGTTGGTGACGCGCAGCCGGGCCCCGAGTGTGGTCGATTCGCCGGCGGGGCGGCCCAGGACGCGCGCCGCGCGCAGGGCGACGGTCGCGCTGGCGGCGATCCGCTGCTCCGTGCTCATGCTGATCTGGTTGTCGGCCGAGACGCCCACCGCGCCGAACGGGTCGGTGGTGGAGCGCACGAGCACTTCGCTGGTGGCGGTGTAGGTGTGGGCGCGCTGCAGGGAGAGGGCCAGCCCACCGAGGACTCCCAGGAGGATGCCCAGCGCGATCAGGACACGGTGGCGCAGGATGCGGCGCAGTTGGTCGCGTAGCTGGTCCGGCTCGTCGTACCGGTCGTCGAAGGGGATGGGGCCGGTCACAGGGGCCCTCCTGTTCCGGAGATCGTTGCGTGACGGATGGGTGCGGTCGGCACCGCCGCTGTGGACAGCCGGGGCGCCCGGGCGGTGCGGGTGCTGATGAGCAGCGGGATGGCCACCAGGAGCGTCAGCGGGCCGGCGATGCCGAGCAGGCTGCCGCGCAGGAAGACCATCTGGTAGAAGGCGAAGGCGGGGACCAGGAGCGCCGCGAGGGTTCCCGGCCGGTCGCGCAGCAGGTGACGTGTGTCGTCCACGCGCCGCCCTGACGCGCCGAGCAGGAGGAACACGACGACCACCGCGAAGGGGCCGGCCCACAGGTAGCTCTCGATCCACAGGGGTGCCGAGAGGTTGAGGAAGTCGTAGCCCGCGTACCGGGCCAGGGCGATGCCGGTGTCCTCGGGTTTCTCCGGCCACATCGAGCGCGGCACCATGAACAGCGGCGGGCCGAGCGCGTCCTGGGGGGAGAACCCGTTGTCCCGGGCGTGGTCGACGCCTGTCTGCACCTGCTGGAAGGCGTCGTAGTCGCCGTTGGCGGTGAACTGGTCGACCAGGGAGACGACGGTGATGTCCTCCCGGTCGCTGTAGCGGAAGTAGTCGCTGTAGGGGAAGACGACCAGGAGCGCGGCGACGAGGGCGGCGGCCGCCGCGCGGAAGACGCGGGGCCGGCAGAACAGGGGCACGGTGAACACCAGCGTCAGCAGGACCGTGCCGACCCAGAACCTCGGCTTGCTGATGGGGTTGTTGACGATCGCGTTCAGCGTGATCAGCACCGGCAGCAGCAGCCAGCGCAGTCCGCGCAGCCAGCGGTCGCCGCCCGGTGCGCGCGATACCTGCAACAGGCCGAGCAGTGCCCAGAACGCGGGCACGGACAGCGACCAGCTGAGCAGGACCTGGAGGAAGCCGTCCTGGGCGTCGGCCATCGCGCCGGCCTCGGTGATGGCCTGGCGGCTGGTGAAGTACGCGCCGAGACGGCCGGGTTGACGGGAGATCAGCAGAAAGGCGAAGGCGAGGGCGAAGCCGCAGAGCGCCACCAGGCGCCAGGGGGCGATACGGCGGGAGAGCACGCGCTCCAGCAGTCCCGGTCCGGCGTCGGGGCGGGCCCGGCGTCGGGCGGCGGCGAGAGCCGCCCCGGCACTGTAGGCGAGGAGCCCGAGTTCCACGACGGCCACGGCCGCGAGGGCGGTGTCCTCGCCGGAGCGGTAGGGCCACGGGTAGACGTCGGTGGCGATCTGGGCCAGCGGTGCCAGGCCGAGCCAGATGTAGGCGAAGACCCAGAAGCCGAAGGCGACGAACCGCACCTCGGGCGCGGTGAGCACACGGGCGAGCGCGGCACCGGCGTGCGCCACGACGACGCACTGCAGGGCGAGCGCGGGCGACAGGCGCACACCGTCCGACTGGAGGATCAGCCCCGGCAGCAGGACGGCCAGCACCACGGCCCAGAGGGAGACCGCAGCCACACTGCGGACGCGAGCGTCCTGCATCCCGACCTCTCTGCCGAGCGAGTTTTCAGGCTGAAACATCACCGAAAGATATATAGCGCCCTTACTCGTCAAACCATCTCAGGCGCGCACAAATCGTTGACTTTCTTTCATGAGCCCTCAAGCAGGGACATCGGGTGATCTTAGCTATCGGCGGCGTGCCTTTTATCTCAAATCATGACAAGTCTGCATAGCTTGTCGCGCAGGTCTCCGCCGGACCGGCGTCACAGGCGGCGGTGGACCGGCTGACCGCACACCAGATCACCGGACCCGCAAGGGAGTTGCGCATGAGCAAGCAGGTCGATGTCGTCGTCGCCGGAGGCGGAGGTTTCATCGGGGGGCATCTCGTGGGCGACCTTCTCGCCCAGGGACTGACCGTCCGCTCCATCGACATCAAGCCCCGGCACGAGTGGTACCAGGTCCACCAGGACGCCGAGAACGTGGTCGCCGACCTGTCGCTCCTGGAGAGCGCGCGGGCGGGCGTCGAGGGCGCCGGGCAGGTGTACATGCTGGCCGCCGACATGGGCGGCATGGGCTTCATCGAGAACAACAAGGCCGCCTGCATGATGTCGGTGCTCACCAGCACCCACATGCTCCGGGCCGCGCACGAGGCGGGTGTCGAGCGGTACTTCTACTCCTCCTCCGCCTGTGTGTACGCCGCCGGCAAGCAGACCGACCCGAACGTCACCGCCCTGCGCGAGGAGGACGCCTACCCGGCGCAGCCGGAGGACGGCTACGGCTGGGAGAAGCTCTTCTCCGAGCGCATGTGCCGCCACTACGCCGAGGACTACGGGTTCGTCACCCGCGTCGCCCGGTACCACAACGTGTACGGCCCCAACGGCACCTGGACCGGCGGCCGGGAGAAGGCGCCGGCGGCGGTGTGCCGGAAGGTGGCCGAGGCGGTCGTCTCCGGCGACCACCGGATCGAGATCTGGGGCGACGGACTGCAGAGCCGTTCGTTCATGTACATCGACGACTGCGTCCACGGCTCACAGATGATCATGAACGGGGACAGCGGGATCCCGGTCAACCTCGGCTCCTCCGAGCTGGTGAGCATCAACCAGCTCGTCGACATCGTCGAGCGGATCGCCGGTGTCCGCTGCGAGCGCACCTACCGGCTGGACGCCCCGCAGGGCGTGCGCGGCCGCAACTCCGACAACGCCCTGATCCGCGAGATCTACCGCTGGGAACCGTCGATCACCCTCGTCGACGGTCTGGAGAAGACCTACGCCTGGGTCTACGACCAGGTCAAGCGCTCCCACCAGTGACGCCCGACCGAGTCCACCGAGGACGCCGAGCACCAGGACACGGAGAACGATGAGGATCCTCGTCCACGACTACAGCGGCCACCCGTTCCAGGTCCAGCTGAGCCGGGAGCTGGCGCGCCGCGGCCACGACGTCGTCCACTCGACGTGCACGGCCTACGTCTCCGGCAAGGGCAACCTCGCCGGAGACACCCCGGGCCTGCGCTTCGCCACCATCGGGGACGGCACCGTCCTGCGGAAGGAGGCCTACTTCCGCAGGCTCCGCCAGGAGACCCTGCTGGGCCTCGAACTGGCCCGGCAGGTGCGGCGCGAGCGACCCGACGTGGCCCTGCTGTCCAACCTGCCCGTTCCGGTGCTGGTCGTGGCGGCGGCCGTGCTGCGGCGCCTGCGCATCCCCTGGGTGCTGTGGCACCAGGACGTCACGGCCGTCGCCCTGAAGAGCTTCGCCGCCGCCGACGTGGCGAAGTCGATGGGCGTCGCCGCCAAGGTGTTCGGGGCGGGCGAGAAGTGGTCGGCGCGGCGGGCCGCGGCCGTCGTGGTGATCGCCGAGTCCTTCGTGCGCATCCACGAGCAGTGGGGCACCGCCGGCAAGGTCACCGTCATCCCCAACTGGGCGCCGTTGGACGAGATCGTGCCGGTGGCCCGGGACAACGCCTGGTCCGCCGAGCACGGCCTGGACGGCGTGCGGACCGTGCTCTACTCCGGCACGCTGGGGCTGAAGCACAACCCGGTCCTGCTGGTGCGGCTGGCCGAGCGGCTGCGGGACCAGGGCACCCCGGTCCGCCTCGTCGTCGTCAACGACGGCCCGGCGGTGCCCGTCCTGCGCAGGGCGGCGGCCGAACGGGGGGTCGATCTGACCCTGCTGCCGTTCCAGCCCTACGAGCGGCTACCCGAGGTGCTGGGCACGGGCGACCTGCTCGTCGTCCTCCTGGCGGCGGACGCCGGCGAGTTCTCCGTCCCGTCGAAGACGCTGTCGTACCTGTGCGCCGGTCGCCCGGTGCTCGGTCTGATGCCCGCCGACAACCTGGCCGCGCAGTTGCTCCGGCAGGCGGGCTCCGCGGTGTTCCCGCCCGAGGAGTCCTCGCTCGACGACGCCTCGGCCTGGGCCCGGGAGATCCTCGCCGACCCGGCGCGCGCCGGGTCGCTGGGCAAGGAGAGCCGTGCGCTGGCCGAGCGGGAGTTCGCCCTGGAGGACTGCGCCTCCCGCTTCGAGAACATCCTGCGGAGGGTGAGCCGCGCATCGGCGCGGTGAGCCCCGCCCCGGTCTGCCGGACGCCCGCGGGGCCCGGGCCGACCGCCGGCAGGCCCCCGAAGGCCCCCCGGGCCCCGCCGCCACGGCGGGGCCCGGGGGGCCGGATCGCTGCCCCGCAACGGCCCCGGTCACGTGCGGCCGGAGCGGTCCCGGTAGACGGTCTCGAGGCGGTCGACGACCGCCCGGATCGAGAAGGTCTCGTCGATCGCGCGACGGCCGGCGGCGGCCATGCGGCGGCGCAGGGGTTCGTCGGCCAGGAGCAGACAGACCGCGTCGGCCAGGGCCTCCGGACTGCCGTCGGTCACCAGGGCCGCCTCCCGGCGCGCCAGTTCGGCCGCGATGCCGCTGCTGTCGGTGCACACCACCGGCGTGCCCTCGGCGAGGGCTTCCAGGACCGTCATGGGGAACGGCTCGTGCACGCTCGGCAGGACGTACACGGCGGCCCTGCGGTAGGCCTCCAGCGCGGCGGAGTGCTCCAGCGCGCCACCGTAGGAGACCACGTCGGTCAGCCCGCGGTCGGTGACGAGGCGTCGCACCGCCGGGAGGGAGCCCTCGTCCGCGCCGTAGAGCGTGAAGCGCGCCTCGGGCATCTCCTTGTGGACCAGGGCGGCCATCTCGACGAACGCCTCGGGACGTTTGCGGGGGTGGAGCCGGGCGAGGAAGATCACCTCGTGCTCGTGGCGCGGCCGGGCGCCCTCCCGTGCGGCGGCGACGCGCAGACCGTTGGGCAGCGGGAGCAGGGGGGGACCGTCCGGGCCCAGCACCTCGGTGAGGGCCTGCCGCTCGAGTTCGGTGAGGACGAGACAGCGGCGCGCCCGGCGCAGCAGGGGCACGTAGAGGCGGTCGAAGACCCGCGCGACGGCACCGGTGCGGGGCTCGACCATGCCGTGCGTCTGGGTGACGAAGGGGGTGCGGCGCAGGCGCGCGACGGCGAGGGCGGCGAGCGAGACGAGGTCCCGACCCACGTGCAGGTGCACGGCGTCGGCGCGCCCCAGGGAACGCCACAGGTCCACCAGCAGCAGGGGGTGCATGAGTCCGAGGCAGCCGCGGCCCGGCACGAGGCGCCATGCCGGACGGGAGACGAAGCGGACGGCACCGAGGCGCCGCGCGGCCTTGTGGCGGCCCCGCCACAGCGACACCAGCGTCACGGAGTGACCGCGGGCGGCGCACTCCTCGAGCTGGGCGAGGGCCACGCTCGTCGGCCCGCCGAAGGCCCCGTCGTCACTGACCAGCGTGACCACGTGGACGAGTCTCATGCCGTGGCCCCCTTCGCCGGTGCGGACGCCGCCGACGGGCCGGTGCCGGGCTTCCCGCCCGCCGTCAGGACCTCGCCCGCGGCGAGGTCCCGGTGGGCGACCGCGCCGGCGCCGACGACCGCGCCCCGGCCGACGGTGACGCCCCGCAGCACCGCGCCGCGGGCCGCGACCCAGCTGCCCGGCTCCAGCCGGACGGGGCCGTTGTCGAACTCGAAGGTGGCGCTGCGGCGGCGGTGGCTGCCCGTGCACAGCAGCGCGCTCTGGGAGACGCAGCAGTCGCTGCCGATGACGACCGGTTCGAGGTTGAGGATCCAGGCGTCCTCGCCGATCCACACGTCGTCGCCGATGTCCAGCTTCCACGGCCAGTGCACGCGCACCCCGCGCCGGATCAGCACGCGCCGCCCGACGCGTGCACCGAAGGCGCGCAGCAGGGGCGGCCGCCAGCGGGCGGGGAACCACCACTTGACGAAGAGCAGGTGCTGGGCGGCGTACCAGGCGGCCTGGACCGGCAGGGGCCGCCCCTTGTCGTACCCGGCGCCGGTGAAGCCGCGCAGGGAGCGCGCCACGACGGGCCGGGGCGTCGTGGCGCCGGCGGAGCCGGCCGGGGGCGGGGCGGCGGGTTGGGCGGCTGTGGTCTGTGCCATGACGGTGTCCCTTCCGAGGGCCCAAGACGTCGACGTCCGCGATCCTTCACGTCCCCGGCGACGGATCATCCGCGATCACGGCGTGTTGACGGCAGTCGTGCCCGGATGGAGGATGCGGCCCCCACGCCGCCGCGCCCCTCCTCAGTAGGCGCCCTGACCGTCCAGCACCGCGCGCAGGGTGCGGGCCATGACGTTCATGTCGCCGGCCAGCGACCAGTTGTCGACGTACCGCAGGTCGAGGGCGACCGTCTCGCGCCAGGACAGGTCCGACCGTCCGCTCACCTGCCACAGGCCGGTCAGGCCCGGTTTGATGCTGAGCCGGCGCAGTTCGGTCCGGTTGTACTTGGCGACCTCCTCGGGCAGTGGGGGGCGCGGACCGACCAGGGACATGTGGCCGCAGAGGATGTTGAACAGCTGGGGCAGCTCGTCCAGGGAGTAGCGGCGCAGGACGCGCCCGACGGCGGTGACGCGGGGGTCCCGGCGCATCTTGAACATGTGTCCGTCGTTCTCGTTGTCCGCCTCCAGTCCGCTCTTCAGCCGGTCGGCGTCGACCACCATCGTGCGGAACTTCCACATGGGGAACGGCGTCACGTTCCGGCCGACCCGGATCTGGCGGTAGAGGATCGGCCCGGGCGAGCCGAACCGGACGGCCAGCGCCAGCACGAGCAGCAGCGGGGAGAGCAGGAGGATCAGCGTCAGGGCGCCCAGCCGGTCCACCAACCCCTTCACCGCGGTGTGGACGCCCCGCTGCGGCGGAGGCGAGATGTGCAGCAGGGTGAGGCCGGCCGCCGACGTCAGACGCACCCGGCGGCGCGCCACCTCGACGATGCCGGGCAGCACCATCAGCGAGCGGCCGTGGTCGTGCAGCGCCCAGGACAGCCGGCGCACCCGCTCGCCGGACATGTGCGGTCCGGGCGCCACGAAGACCAGGGAGGCCGCGAGTTCGTCGGCGGCGCCGAGCACGGCGGCGGTGTCCGCCTCCGGTGCTTCGGGCGCCTCGTAGGGAAGCCGTTCGCACACCGGCACCCCGGAGCGCACCTCGCCGTCGCCCACCGGGCAGGCGCCGACGACGACGTACTCGTGGTCGGTGCGCTGGGCGAGCTGTTCGACGACCGCGTCGACCGCCGGTGCCTCGCCCACGACCAGCACGGGGCGCAGGGCGCGGGCGTCGCGGCGGGCGGCCAGGAGGTGACGGTGGATCATCTTCTGGCAGACGCCGGTGAACACCAGCGCGGGGATGAGCGCCGTGAACGCCTCGGCGGGCACGCTGTCGAGCCCGCAGACCACCCGGAGCGTGGCCAGGGCGCCGACCAGGACCAGCCAGTCCCGCGCGACCGCCCTGAGACCACCCCCGTCACCCCAGGCCTGCGGTGTGTAGCGCTTGCTCGCCACCCCGATCAGGGGCCAGAGCAGGGCCGCTACGGCCGCCAGCCGCAGCGGGTGCGGTTCGTGCACCTCCACGAAAGCCGCCGCGACCGGGAGGGCCGCGGCGAGGAGGTCCACGCTCACCGAGAAGGGGGCGTACCAGCGCGCCCGGCGCTCCTCGCGGTGGACGGGATGGCGCGCCATCGGGACGGGCGCCTGCCGGGACATCGGGATTCTGAACCGCCGCATGGTCTCCTCACCACCCGATCGCAGAGCGCGGGCATGGCTGCGGCCATCACCGACGACAGCAGCCACACCCCGACAACATGATCCTTATATCATCAGATAGATAGGAATATCGGTCTTCGACGCCTCGCGCTCCGTCGCGGCTTGGGGCACGGTGGAGTGACGCGTGGCGTACGCGTGACGCGCCGCAGCCGGAGTCACAGCCGCAGTCGCACGCAGCAGCAGTCGCAGTCGCGAGAGGAGCACCCGCATGTCGAACCACACGTACCGGGTCACGGAGATCGTCGGCACCTCGCCCGAGGGCGTGGATCAGGCGATCCGCAACGGCATCACCCGCGCCTCGCAGACCCTGCGCAACCTGGACTGGTTCGAGGTGACCCAGGTACGGGGTCAGATCGAGAACGGCGACATCGCCCACTGGCAGGTCGGCCTGAAGGTGGGCTTCCGCCTGGAGGAGTCGGACTGACTCAGGTGCGCCCCTCCCGCTCCTGGGCCACCCGGAGGGCGGCCGAGGGGAGCGCCCAGCGCGCCCGTACGACGGTGAAGCCGGCCGCTTCCGCGTCGCCGCACACCAGGTCGTCGTCGTCGACCAACACGCGCACCGCCCGGTCGCGCGCCAGACGGCGCAAAATGTCCAGCTTGGTGCGGCGGGCGGGGCGGCGGTCGCCGTCGCGCCGCATGTACACGCGCCCCTCGGGCAGGCCCTGCCGTTCGAGCCACTCCAGGGTGTCGCGCCGGCAGCGCTCGGGCCGCCCGGTGAGGTAGACGACCTCGCACTCCCGGGCGCTCTCCACGGCCAGCGCGATGCCCTCGGGGATCGGCGGGTCCTGCGGCGCGGCCGCGAAGAAGGCGTCCCAGTCCCGCGGCCTGCGCTCCAGGAACCGCTGACGGTGGGCGGTGTCGGCGAGGGTGTTGTCCAGGTCGAACACGGCGAGCGGCCGCGGGCTGGTCTCGGTCACACCGACCAGCCTAGGCCCGGGCGTCCCGGCCGCCAATTGTTAATGGGATCCATTTTCATGTAGCGTCCTCGGTGCTCACCGGCCCACCGAGGAGGTCCCCCATGGCCGTGCCCAAGCGGAAGATGTCCCGCAGCAACACCCGTCACCGCCGCGCCCGATGGAAGGCGACGACGGCGCAGCTCGTCCCGGTCACCGTCGACGGCGTGCGCCACCTCGTCCCGCAGCACCTGGTGAAGGCCTACGAGCGCGGCCTGCTGCGTCCCGAGGGCTGACGGCGTGCCCTACGAGCGACTGCCCGTCACCGTGCTGTCCGGGTTCCTCGGAGCGGGCAAGACGACGCTGCTCAACCATGTGCTGAGCGGTCGCGGCGGACTGCGCGTGGCGGTGATCGTCAACGACATGAGTGAGATCAACATCGACGCGGCCCTGGTCCGCGGCGGTGAGGCCGCGCTGTCCCGCACACAGGAGCGGCTGGTCGAGATGACCAACGGGTGTATCTGCTGCACCCTGCGCGACGACCTGCTGGAGGAGGTCGACCGGCTGGCCCGCGAGGGCCGCTTCGACCACCTTCTCATCGAGTCCAGCGGCATCTCCGAACCACTGCCGGTCGCCGCGACCTTCGCCTTCGCCCGGGACGACGGCGCCACCCTCGCCGACGTGGCCCGGCTGGACACGATGGTCACGGTGGTCGACGCGGCGAACTTCCTCACCGAGCTGGACGCCGGCGACGAACTCGCCGAGCGGGGACTCGCGCCCTTCGAGGACGACGAGCGCACGGTCAGCGATCTCCTCGTGGACCAGGTGGAGTTCGCGGACGTCCTCGTCCTCAACAAGCTGGACCTCGTCGACGCCCCGGACGCGGACCGGCTGCGGGCGGCGCTGCGCCGTCTCAACCCGCTGGCCAGGGTCGTCCCCGCCGTGCACGGCCGGGTCGACCTCGCCGAGGTGCTGGGCACCGGCCGGTTCGACCTGGAGCGCGCCCAGCAGGCACCGGGCTGGGTGCGGGAGCTCAACGGCGAGCACGTTCCGGAGACCGAGGAGTACGGCATCTCCTCCACCGTGTTCCGCTCCGAACTGCCCTTCCACCCCGGCCGGTTGTGGGCGTTCGTGACCGAGGGGCTGGACAGCGGGGACTACGGCAAGGTGCTGCGCTCCAAGGGGTTCTTCACCCTCGCCACCCGCCCGCGTGTGACGGGGCTGTGGTCGCAGGCCGGTTCGGTGGCCCGCTTCGAGCCGTCGGCCGCGCGCGACACCGACGCCCCGTACGCCCAGGAACTGGTCCTCATCGGCACGCGGCTGGACGCGGACGCCCTGCGCGCGGCGCTCGCCGGCTGTCTGCTGACACCCGGCGAGCCCCTCCCGGCCGACGACCCGTTCCCGGCGTGGGAGACCCACGGCGTCGACGACGCCTGCGAGCACGAGCAGACGGGAACGGGGGCGGGGACGGGTGGGAATCACCACGTCCCGTACGCGTTGAACACCGTGTGAGCTCTGCGATCGAAGCCGTCCGATTCTCCGTCCTGGACCGCTCCCGCACCCGCGAGGGCCGGCCCCCCGCCGAGGCGCTGCGGGACACCGTGGCGCTGGCGCGGGAGGCCGAGGCGCTCGGGTACCACCGTTTCTGGGTGTCCGAGCACCACGGTGTGCCAGGCGTCGCCGGTTCCGCGCCGACGGTCCTCGCGGCCGCCGTCGCCGGCGCGACGAGCACGATCCGGGTGGGCACGGGCGGGGTGATGCTGCCCAACCACCGGCCGCTGGTCGTCGCCGAACAGTTCGGGGTGCTGGAGTCGCTGTTCCCCGGCCGGATCGACATGGGCCTCGGCCGGTCGGTGGGCTTCACCGACGGCGTGCGCCGGGCCCTCGGCCGCGACAAGGACGACGCCGAGGACTTCGCGGCCCAGCTGGAGGAGCTGCTCGGCTGGTTCCTCGGCACCTCCCCCGCCGGTGTGCACGCCCGGCCCGCCGAGGGCCTGAGCGTGCCGCCGTTCGTGCTGGCCATGGGTGAGGGCGCGCGGATCGCGGCGGAGGCGGGCCTGCCGATGGTCATCGGCGACCTGCGCGACCGCGACCGGATGCTGCGCGGCATCGACCGCTACCGGGACCGCTTCCGCCCCTCCCCCTGGGCGTCCGAGCCGTACGTGGTCGTCTCGGGCACGATCGCCGTCGCCGGGACCCCCGAGGCGGCCCGGCGGCTGCTGATACCGGAGGCCTGGTCGATGGCGCACTCCCGCACCCACGGCACCTTCCCACCGCTGCCGTCGGCCGAGGACGTCGAGCGGCGTCCGATGACCGCGAAGGAACGCGGGTTCTACGAGTCGGGGCTCGCCGGCCACCTCGCGGGCACCGAGGAGCATGTCGCGCACGAACTGGAGGCCCTGCTGAAGGAGACGGACGCCCAGGAGGTCCTGGTCACCACCAGCACCCACGACCGGGACGCGCTGCTGGACTCCTACCGGCGGCTGGCCGCGGTCGTGCGGCCCGCGCGGCGGGACCGCTCGTAGAATCGCAGGGTTTGTCCCTCCCGGCGGCCACCGCCGCCGCAGACCCGTACGGAGCACCCCCGCATGACGAGTCCGCACGACCCGTTCGTCCGCGTGCGCGGTGCCCGCGAGCACAACCTGCGCGGGGTGGACGTCGACATTCCGCGGGACGTGGTGGCCGTGTTCACCGGAGTGTCCGGCTCGGGGAAGTCCTCGCTCGCCTTCGGCACGATCTACGCGGAGGCGCAGCGCCGCTACTTCGAGTCGGTGGCGCCGTACGCGCGCCGGCTGATCCACCAGGTCGGCGCGCCGAAGGTCGCGGAGATCACCGGACTGCCGCCGGCCGTCTCGCTCCGGCAGCGGCGCTCCGCGCCGACCTCGCGTTCGTCGGTCGGGACCGTCACCCACCTGTCGAACTCGCTGCGGATGCTGTTCTCCCGCGCCGGCGACCGTCCGCCGGGCACCCCGCGTCCGGACTCGGACGCCTTCTCCCCGAACACCCCGGCCGGGGCCTGCCCCGAGTGCCACGGTCTGGGCCAGGTGCACCGCACGAGCGAGGAGCTGCTGGTCCCGGATCCGTCGCTGTCCGTCCGGGAGGGCGCGATCGCCGCCTGGCCGGGCGCGTGGCAGGGCAAGAACCTGCGGGACATCCTCGACGCCCTCGGCCACGACGTGGACCGGCCGTGGCGTGAACTGCCCGAACGGGAGCGGCGGTGGATCCTGTTCACGGACGAGCAGCCGGTGGTGACGGTCCACCCGGTGCGGGAGGCCGACCGCGTCCAACGGCCCTACCAGGGCACGTACATGAGCGCGCACCGCTATGTCATGAAGACGTTCTCCGACTCCCGGAGCGCGACCCTGCGGGCGAAGGCCGAACGCTTCCTGACCGCCGCGCCCTGTCCGGCGTGCGGAGGCAGCCGGCTGCGGCCCGAGGCGCTGGCGGTGACCATCGCCGGACGGACCATCGCCGAGCTGGCCGCGTTGCCGCTCACCGAGCTGGCGGGGGTCCTCGCGGGCGCGACGGGCGGCACCGCCCGCGTACTGACCGACGACCTCGTCTCCCGCATCGCCCCCGTCACCGGCCTGGGCCTCGGCTACCTGAGCCTGGACCGGCCCACCCCGACGCTCTCGGCGGGCGAGCTGCAACGCCTGCGCCTGGCCACGCAGCTGCGCTCCGGGCTGTTCGGGGTGGTGTACGTGCTGGACGAGCCGTCGGCGGGGCTGCACCCGGCGGACACCGAGGCGCTGCTGACCGTGCTGGAGCGGCTGAGGGCGGCCGGCAACTCGGTGTTCGTGGTGGAGCACCATCTCGACGTGGTCCGGGCCGCGGACTGGCTGGTGGACGTCGGCCCGCGGGCGGGCGAGCACGGCGGGCGGGTGCTGCACAGCGGTCCGGTGGCGGGCCTGGCATCGGTCGCGGAGTCGGCGACGGCCCGCTTCCTCTTCGACCGGTCCCCCGCCCCCGCGCGCGAGGTCCGCGTGCCGCGCGGACGGGTCGAGGTCGGACCGGTCGACCGGCACAACCTGCGCGGCGTGACGGCCGCGTTCCCGCTCGGCGTGTTCACCGCGGTCACGGGGGTCTCCGGCTCGGGCAAGTCCACCCTCGTCGGCGAGATCACCGAGGAACTGGAGGGCGTTGGCCGGCTCGTCGCCGTCGACCAGAAGCCGATCGGCCGCACCCCGCGCTCCAACCTGGCCACGTACACGGGGTTGTTCGACGTGGTGCGCCGGGTGTTCGCCGCGGGTGAGGAAGCGCGGGAACGGGGCTACGGCGTCGGCCGGTTCTCCTTCAACGTGGCCGGGGGCCGCTGCGAGACCTGCCAGGGAGAGGGCTTCGTCAGCGTCGAGCTGCTCTTCCTGCCGAGCACGTACGCGCCGTGCCCGGACTGCGGCGGCGCCCGCTACAACCCGCGGACGCTGGAGGTGACCTACCGGGGGCGGAACATCGCCCAGGTGCTGGACCTGACGGTGGATGCGGCGGCCGACTTCTTCGCCGACACCCCGGCCGTCGCGCGCAGCCTGTCCACGCTGCTCGACGTCGGCCTCGGCTACCTCCGCCTCGGGCAGCCCGCGACCGAGCTGTCCGGCGGCGAGGCACAGCGCATCAAGCTGGCGAGCGAACTCCAGCGCGCTCGTCGCGGCCCCACCCTCTACCTCCTGGACGAGCCCACCACCGGACTGCACCCGGCCGACGTCGAGGTCCTCCTGCGACAGCTGCACGGCCTGGTCGACGCCGGCCACACGGTGATCGTCGTCGAGCACGACATGGCGGTCGTCGCCGGCGCGGACTGGGTGATCGACCTGGGCCCGGGCGGCGGGGACGAGGGCGGCCGGATCGTGGCGGAGGGGACGCCCGCGCAGGTGGCCGCGGCGGCGGAGAGCGCCACGGCGCCGTATCTGCGACGGGTGCTGTCGCCGGTCCGCTGAACGGGCGGGCTCAGTCGCCGTCCGAGCCGCCGCCCGACCTCCGGCCGCTCGAACGGGAGGCGTGACGCAGCAGCGAGCCCGCGGCGAGGGTCACGGCGGCCACCGCCCTCACCCAGCGCGGGCCGCCCCGCGACGCCCACACCACGCAGACGCATCCCCCCACGACGAGCACGAGCAGGCACGACACGACGAGCAGTTCCAACGACTTCCCCTCTCTCTTCCTTCCACCGCGGCCGGCGTCGTCCTCCCGGCGGGCTTTGGAGGACCCTGCGCTCCGCTACCGGCGTTGTGCGCGCCACGCCCGGTAGTGGTCCACGAGCGTCTCCTCGACCGGACGGTAGACGATCCCCAGCTCCTCGACGCTGCGGCGGTTGTCGACGCGGAAGCGTATGCCGAGGTGTCTGCGGATGTAGTCCTGGGTGAGGCCGAAGGCGGGGCCGAGGAGGCGCACGGGCCAGTGCGGGAGCGCGGTGCGGGGCAGGCGCAGGGAGCGCGGGTGGTGCGCGCGCAGGATCGTCGCCATCTGGTGGAACGACGTCATCTCCGGCGCGGCGACGATGTACCGGCCGTGCGCCTCGGGCCGTTCCGCCGCAGCGATGTGGGCCGCCGCGACGTCGCGTACGTCGGCCGTGGTGAAGCTGAAGTCGGGGGCGCCGTAGAAGAAGAGGCCCTTGAACAGCTCGTCCAGGAGGAACAGGCTGCCGGAGTCCGAGGCCGGGGTGAGCGAGGGCCCCAGGACCAGGCCGGGGTTGACGGAGACCATGTCCCAGCGGTCCTGGGCCCGTGCCGCTTCCCAGGCGGCCTGTTCCGCGACCGTCTTGGCGTAGTGGTAGGGGTTGTTCTCCACCGTGCTCGTCGTGTTGACGTATCTCTCGGACAAGGTCCGGTCGGCCATCTCCAGGACGTCGGCGTAGTCACCGAAGATGGCGCCCACCGTGGAGGTGAACACCAGCCGCTCGACGGTCGGCGTGCGGTCGATGCCGGCCAGGACGTTGCGGGTGCCCCGCAGCGCCGGCTCCACCACGTCCCGCCGGCCGTCCCTGATCCTCTCCGGCATCAGGAAGGGCGAGGCCACGTGGAAGACGACGGCGCAGCCCTTCAGCGCCTCGTCGAAGGAACCCTCGCGCAGGAGGTCGGCCTCGAAGACGTCGAGACGGCCCGGGTGCGCCGCGCGCAGCGCGTGCAGCGGGGCGCGTTTCGCCGCGCCCGCCGTGCCGCGCACGGTGGTGCGCACCCGGTGGCCGCGCTCCAGCAACTGCCGTACGAGGTGGGCGGCGACGAAACCGCTGCCGCCCGTCACCAGGACCGGCTTGCCCGCCGGGTTTGCACTCACGCGCGGGCTCCTCGGGTGGTCCACTCCGCTGTGCGACCAAGGTGCGGGACCGCGGCCGTCGGTTCTGTCATGATCGCACCATGACCGACCGATCACCTTCTGTCTACGGGGAGTTCCTGGCCCGCGTCCGCGCCGACCCGGCCGTGGTCGGCCTGGTCCTGAAAGGGTCCCGGGCCCACGAGGGCATGGCGAACGCCCACTCCGACCACGACCTGTACGTCGTCCTCGCGGACGGGGCCGCTCCGGCGGACCTCGGTCGCCGTACGCCCGAGCTGGACGTGGTCGTGGTGACGCTCGCCGAGCTGCGGGAGGCGGGCATGCCGGGGTTCGAGCGGTATGCCCTGTCCCGCGCCCGGGTCGTGCTCGACCGGCTCGACGGGGAGATCGGCCGGATCATCGCCGCGAAGGGGCGGTTGGACGCGGACGAGGCGTTCCGTGCGGCGGGCGGGTGGCTGGACGCGTACGCCAACTCCCACTACCGGTCCCTGAAGAACGCCCGTGACGGCGAGTCGCTCGCCGCCCGCCTCGACGCTGCGGACAGCCTGGGCTTCCTGCTGGAGTTCCTGTTCGCCCTGGACCGCCGGCCCCGCCCCTACAACAAGTACCTGCGCTGGGAGCTGGCGCACCGGGCGCTGCCGGGGTGGGACACGCAGGCCCTGCTGGACGCCGTGGAACACATCGCGGCGACCGCCGACGTCCGCGCCCAGCGGGCCCTGTTCACCCGCGCCGAACAGGCGGCCCGCACGTCCGGGCACGGCGACGTACTGGACGCCTGGGGCGAGGACCTGGAATTCATGCGGCCGGACGGGTAGCCCGGGCCGGACGGGTAGCCCGGGCCGGACGGGTAGCCCGGGCCGGACGGGTAGCCCGGACTGGGCGGATGGCCCGGACTGGGCGGATGGCCCCCGCCGGACGGGTAACCCGGGCCCGACGTCCTGGCCCGGCAGGTGCCCCGGCCAGGGAGGTGACCGCAGGCGACCCGGCCGGACGGCCGACCCCTGCCTGGCACGGCTGATACGGCCTGGCGGATGGCGTAGGCGAGTGGACGGCCCGCCAACGGGGCCGGGCCGGGCATGCAGGCCCGGCCTGCGAGCGGCCCGGCGCTGCGAGCGACTCCGCCCTGCGAACGGCCCGGCGCTGCCGGCCGGCCCGGCCGGGCCGGCCCCCGGGCTCCGCCACTGGTTCGGGTGGGTTCGCCCCGCTGCGGCGCCGCGCCGCTCGCGCCGGCCGGGTTCCCGGCTGGTCACCCCGCGAGGGCGTCCTCATGTCGGGGCGGGCCGGCCGGGGTGTGCGCCGGGCGTTCCCGGTGCGGCGGCCGGGGGCCCGGTACCAGCACCGTGGATGTCTCCCGCGGCGCGCCGCCCCGCACCCACTCCTCGGCTGCGGCCGCCAGGGCCTTGCGGTCGGGGTGGGCCGTCGGGGGGATCGCCGGACCCACCTCCACCTCCGCCACGAGACGCCGGGCCGTCACGACCCGCCAGAGCGAGGCGAGGAGGGGGTCGTCGCCGACGAAGGCGGGGGCCGTGCCGACGGTGCCGTCGGCCTGGGGGTAGCGGATGCGGACCGGCTGGACGGGGACCCCCGCGTCCAGTGCCGCCTGGAACACGGCCCGGCGGAAGCGGCCCTGCGCGCGGCCGCACCAGGTGCTGCCCTCGGGGAACACCGCGACAGCACTCCCGGCGCGCAGGGCCTCGGCGAGACGGGCGACCGCGGCGGGCAGGGCGCGCAACCGGTCGCGGTCGATGAACAGGGTGCCGCCGCGCTCGGCGAGCGCCCCGGCGACCGGCCACCGCCGCACCTCGGTCTTGGCGAGCATCCGGGCCGGCCGGACGGCGGCCAGCAGCGGGATGTCCAGCCAGGAGATGTGGTTGGCCACGAGCAGCAGCCCGCCGGCGGGGGCGGTGGCCCCGGTGACGCGGACGCGCACCCCCGCCGCCCGCACGACCGCCCGGCCCCACCACCGGACCGCCCCCGCCGGGATCCTCCCCCGCCGGCCGGGGCGCCCCCGGCCGAGCGGCGAGAGGAGGATCCCGGTGAGGACGAGCAGCAGCATCGCGGCCAGCCGCAGCACCGCCCGGGGAGCGGCGGTCGCGGACGCCGTCGCGGTCACGCACGCCCGGGGGGTGCAGGGCGCGCGGGGCAGCCAGACGCTCACGCCGGGACGAGGGAGAGGAAGTGCCGCAGGTAGCGCGGGTTGACCCGGCGCATCGACAGCAGCACGTACAGGTCGGCGACCCCGAAGTCGGGGTCGTGGGCCGGTTCGCCGCACACCCAGGCGCCGAGGCGCAGATAGCCGCGGAGCAGGGCGGGCAGTTCGGTGCGGGCGGCCGGCGAGGCGTCCGCCCGCGGCACCCACGGCAGCAGGGGGCGCACCCGGAACTCCTGGGGCGACAGGTGCTTGTCGCGCACCCGGTCCCAGGTGCCGGCCGCGAGGGCGCCGCCGTCGGCGAGCGGTACGGAGCAGCAGCCGGCCAGCCACTCGTGGCCGCCGTCGACCATGTAGCGGGCGATGCCGGCCCAGATGAGCCCGATGACGGCGCCATCGCGGTGGTCGGGGTGCACGCAGGAGCGGCCGACCTCGACGAGGCCGGGCCTGATGCCGTCGAGGGAGGCGAGGTCGAACTCGCTGTCGGAGTACAGCCGCCCGGCGACGGCGGCGCGCTCCGGCGGCAGCAGCCGGTAGGTGCCGACGACCTGTCCGGTGTCGGCGTCGCGCACCAGCAGGTGGTCGCAGTACGCGTCGAAGGGGTCGGTGTCGAGGCCGGGCTGCGCGGAGGTGAGCAGCGCGCCCATCTCCCCGGCGAAGACCTCGTGGCGCAGGCGTTGCGCGGCCCGCACGTCGGCCTCGTCGCGGGCGAGGGTGACGGTGTAGCGGACGGGTGCCGTGGACTGCGGGGGACGGTCGAGGGTGGAAACGCCGGTCATGGCTGACTCCTGGGCACGCCTGAGGTGGGGACGGAGCGGTACCCCCTGTTTCTTCCGATGCCGGTTGGCGTGTGCGTGACCTGCGCCAGGAGTGCGGATGTGGGAATGCTGAATGTCAGGCGTGCGCGGGCGCCGGAAAGCCAGACGGGACCGGGGTCGAGAGCACCACACCCGGTCCCGCCCGTCCGCCGTCGCGGCGAACGATCAGTGGGGCGGCGTCACCGCTTCACCTTCCGCGTGGCCCGCAGCCACTCCTTGTTCATGCCGGTGATCGACGTCAGCGGAATGCCCTTGGGGCAGGCTGTCGCGCACTCCCCGGCCAGCGTGCACCCGCCGAACCCCTCCTCGTCCATCTGCGCCACCATGTCGAGCACCCGTGTCTCGCGCTCGGGCGCCCCCTGCGGCAGCACGTTGAGGTGGTTGACCTTGGCGGAGGTGAACAGCATGGCCGCGCCGTTGGGACAGGCGGCCACGCAGGCCCCGCAGCCGATGCACTCGGCGTGCTCGAACGCGAGGTCGGCGTCCGGCTTCGGCACGGGCGTCGCGTGCGCCTCCGGCGCGGAGCCGGTCGGGGCGGTGATGTAGCCGCCGGCCTGGATGATCCGGTCGAACGCCGACCGGTCGACGACGAGGTCCTTGATCACGGGGAACGCGGACGCCCGCCACGGCTCGACGTCGATCGTGGCGCCGTCCTCGAAGGACCGCATGTGCAGCTGGCACGTGGTGGTGCGCTCCGGGCCGTGCGCGTCCCCGTTGATCACGAGGCTGCACGCGCCGCAGATGCCCTCACGGCAGTCGTGGTCGAAGGCGACCGGGTCCTCGCCCTCGAGGATGAGCTCCTCGTTGAGCGTGTCGAGCATCTCCAGGAAGGACATGTCGGGCGAGACACCGTCCACCTCGTACGTGGACATGGCGCCTTCGGCGTCGGCGTTCTTCTGCCGCCATACGCGCAGGGTGAGCTTCATGCGTAGCTCCGCTGGGTGGGGTGGACGTACTCGAAGACCAGGTCTTCCTTGTGCAGGACGGGTGCCTCGCCGGTGTCGGTGAACTCCCAGGCGGCCGCGTAGGCGAAGTCCTCGTCCCGGCGGGCGGCCTCACCGTCGGGGGTCTGCGACTCCTCGCGGAAGTGGCCGCCGCAGGACTCGGCGCGGTGCAGCGCGTCGAGGCACATCAGCTCGGCGAGTTCGAGGTAGTCGACGACGCGGTTGGCCTTCTCCAGCGACTGGTTGAACTCCTCGCCCGTGCCGGGCACCTTGATCCGCCGCCAGAACTCCTCGCGGATCTGCGGGATCCGCTCCAGTGCCTTGCGCAGTCCCGTTTCGGTGCGGGCCATGCCGCAGAACTCCCACATCAGCTCGCCGACCTCGCGGTGGAAGGAGTCCGGTGTGCGGTCGCCGTCGACCGACAGCAGCAGGTTCAGCCGGTCCTGGGTCTCGGCCAGGACGTCCTGCACGACGGGGTGCGCGGCGGTCACCGCGTCCTGGTGCGGGTTGCGGGCGAGGTAGTCGTTGATGGTCGCCGGCAGCACGAAGTAGCCGTCGGCCAGGCCCTGCATCAGCGCGGACGCGCCGAGCCGGTTGGCGCCGTGGTCGGAGAAGTTGGCCTCGCCGATCGCGAACAGGCCGGGGACGGTGGTCTGGAGGTCGTAGTCCACCCACAGTCCGCCCATGGTGTAGTGCACGGCCGGGTAGATCCGCATCGGCACCTCGTACGGATCCTCGTCGGTGATCCGCTGGTACATGTCGAAGAGGTTGCCGTACCTGGCCTCGACGGCCGTGCGCCCCATGCGCGCGATGGCGTCGGCGAAGTCGAGGTAGACGCCCTGACCACCGGGGCCCACTCCCCGGCCCTCGTCGCAGACGTTCTTCGCGGCGCGGGAGGCGATGTCGCGGGGGACGAGGTTGCCGAAGGAGGGGTAGATGCGCTCCAGGTAGTAGTCGCGCTCGTCCTCGGAGATCCTGTTCGGCGGCCGGGTGTCGCCCTTGGCCTTCGGCACCCAGATCCGGCCGTCGTTGCGCAGCGACTCGCTCATCAGCGTCAGCTTGGACTGGTGGTCGCCGGTGCGCGGGATGCAGGTCGGGTGGATCTGTGTGAAGCAGGGGTTGGCGAACCAGGCGCCGCGCCGGTGCGCCCGCCAGACGGCGGTCGCGTTGGAGTTCATGGCGTTGGTCGACAGGTAGAAGACGTTGCCGTAGCCGCCGCTGGCGAGGACGACGGCGTCCGCGAAGTACGTGTCGATCCTCCCGGTGACGAGGTCGCGGGCCACGATCCCGCGGGCGCGGCCGTCGACGACGATCAGGTCGAGCATCTCGGTGCGCGGGTGCATCTCGACGTTGCCGGCGGCGATCTGCCGGCTGAGGGCCTGGTAGGCGCCGAGCAGGAGCTGCTGGCCCGTCTGGCCGCGGGCGTAGAAGGTGCGGGAGACCTGGACGCCGCCGAAGGAGCGGGTGTCGAGCAGACCGCCGTACTCGCGGGCGAAGGGCACGCCCTGCGCCACGCACTGGTCGATGATCTCGACGGAGATCTGCGCGAGGCGGTGGACGTTGGACTCGCGCGCCCGGAAGTCGCCGCCCTTGACGGTGTCGTAGAACAGCCGGTGGACCGAGTCGCCGTCGTTGCGGTAGTTCTTCGCCGCGTTGATGCCGCCCTGCGCGGCGATCGAGTGGGCGCGGCGCGGGGAGTCCTGGTAGCAGAACTGGACGACGTGGTAGCCCTGTTCGGCGAGGGTGGCTCCGGCGGAGCCGCCGGCCAGGCCGGTGCCGACGACGATCACCGTGTGCTTGCGCCGGTTGGCCGGGTTGACCAGCCCGGCCTCGAAGCGGCGCTTGTCCCAGCGTTCGTGGATCGGGCCGGACGGGGCCTTGGCGTCGACGGCCGGCGCCCCGGTCGTGTAGTCGGTGTACGAGGTCATGTCAGCTCACCACTCCGGTCATGACGCCCACGGGGACGGCGACGAAACCGGCCGTGAGCAGCAGTGCGAGGACGTTTGCGACGGTCTTCAGGGCGCGGTCGCGGGTGCGGCTGCCGACGCCGAGGGTCTGGGCCGCGCTCCAGAACCCGTGCCGGACGTGCAGCCCGAGGGCAAGCATCGCGACGATGTAGACGGCGTTGCCGTACCAGGTGGAGAAGGTGTCCACGACGTTCTGGTACGGGTGGCCCTCCTGGAATCCGCCGGAGTGCACCGTGCCGGTGGTGAGGTCCAGGACGTGCCAGACGATGAACAGGCCGAGGATGATCCCGCCCCAGCGCATGGTGCGCGTCGCGTAGCTCGCCCGCGGCTTCCGGTGGACGTACCTGCTCGGGCGAGCCCGGATGTCGCGGCGGCTGAGCTGGTAGGCGGAGACGGCGTGCGCGACGACCGCGACGACCAGCACGATCCGGACGAGCCAGAGCGTCCACTCGTAGTGCATGAACGGTTCGCCGACCGTGCGCAGCCAGTGCCCGTAGTGGTTGAACTCCTCCGGGCCGAAGAAGATCTTCAGGTTGCCGATCACATGGGCCACCAGGTACAGCAGCATGATCACGCCGCTGACGGCCATCACCGTCTTCTTCCCGACGGAGGAGTCCCACACGGTACGCGCCATCGACGGCCGTCGGTCCGTCCGCGTTGCCTGAGCCATGGACAGGACGCTAGAGCCGACCGGCCCCATCAGTCCAAGACATGGAACGGCTCGTTTCGATAGGGCGGGGCTATCATGGCTGGGTGCAGTTCCAGCAGCTCCAGTACTTCGTGGCGGTTGCCGAGACGCGGCATTTCACCCGTGCCGCCGAACTCGTGCACGTCGCACAGCCGTCGTTGTCGCAGCAGATCAAGGCCCTGGAGCGGGAGTTGGGGGCGGATCTGTTCCTGCGGGCGCGCGGCAACATCACCCTCACCGACGCCGGCGAGGCGCTGCTGCCACTGGCCCGGCGGATCCTCGCGGACACCGAGACCGCGCGCCACGAGGTGCAGGAGCTGGTGCAACTGCGCGGCGGGCGGGTGCGGCTCGGCGCGACCCCGAGCCTGTGCACGGGTCTGCTGCCCGATGTGCTGCGCGCCTTCCACGACCGCTATCCCGGCATCCGGCTGCTCATCGAGGAGGGCGGCTCGCACGACCTGGTGCGCGGGCTGGCCCGCGGCGCCCTCGACCTCGCCCTGGTCGTCCTGCCGCTGCCGAGCCCCTCCCCCGCCCTGACGACGGTGGAGCTGCTGCGCGAGGACCTGGTGGTGGTCTCGTCCCCGGAGGCCCCCCACCCGGGCCACGGCCGCCGTGCCGTCAGCGTCGCCGACCTGGAGGGCGAGCGCCTGGTGATGTTCCGGCACGGCTACGACCTGCGGGAACTGACCGTCGCGGCGTGCCGCTCGGCCGGGTTCGAGCCGGATTTCGCGGTGGAGGGGGGAGAGATGGACGCGGTGCTGGGGTTCGTGCGGGCGGGGCTGGGCGTGGCGGTCGTCCCGCGCATGGTCGCCACGCGGGCCGGGCACGGGCTGCGGGTGACCCCGCTGGCCCGGCCCGGGCTGCATCGCACGATCGCGCTGGCGCACCGCAGTGACGTGGCTCCGCCCCGGGCCGCGCGGGAGTTGCAGCGGATGCTTCTCGAGCGGTGAGCGTCTGCCCGCGCCGCTGTCGGCACCGTCGCGGTCTCCCGCGTGGTTCCCCGCGCCCCTTTCGGGGCGCTGGTGCCGGGGCGGCGGGGTTCATCCCGCCGCGTCCACCAGGGCCAGTTCGTGCAGGCGGTCGGGCGGGCCCGGGCGGGCGTAGTACCAGCCCTGGGCGGTGTCGCAGCCCAGTATCCGCAGCTGGTCGGCCTGGGCTCCGGTCTCCACGCCCTCGACGGTCACCGCGAGGTCCAGGCTGTGGGCGAGCGAGACGATCCCCTCGACGATCTTGAGGTCCACGGGGTCGGCCGGGAACTGCTGCATGCTCTGGGTGAACGACCGGTCCAGCTTGAGCACGCTCACCGGCAGCCGGCGCAGGTTGGCGAGGTTGGAGTAGCCGGTGCCGAAGTCGTCCAGGGCGATGTCGACGCCCATCTCGGCGAGCCGGCGCAGCGGCTTGAGCAGGTCGTCGTCGGCGCCGATCAGCGCCGACTCGGTGACCTCCAGGCACAGCACCTGGGGCTCGACGCCCGCGCGCTCCAGGATCTCGACGGTGTCCTGCACCAGCCCGGGGTGGGTGAGCTGGCAGGGGGAGAGGTTGACGTTGATGCGCATGGGGTTGGTGTTGCCGTTGCGTTCTCGCCACTGCCGGGCCTGTCGTACGGACTGCTCCAGGACCCAGCGGCCCAGCGGGACGATCAGCCCCGTGTGCTCGGCGAGCGGGATGAACCGGTCGGGGCCGAGCACCCCGTGCTGCGGGTGCAGCCAGCGCACCAGGGCCTCGGCGCCGCGCACACTGCCGTCACCGAGGTGGACCAGGGGCTGGTACTCGATGAAGAACTCGCCGCGTTCCAACGCGGCCGGCAGGGCGGTGGTCAGGCCGTGACGGGTGATCGCGCGGGCGTCCGCCTCGGCGTCGGCGAGCTCGAAGCGGTTGCCGCCCGCCGACTTCGCCCGGTACATCGTGATGTCGGCGCTGCGCAGCACCTCCGCGGCGCTTCGCTCTCCGGCCGCTCCCTCCACGATGCCGATGCTGCCGCGCACGGTCAGCTCGCGGCCCTCGATGCGCACCGGGGCGATCAGGGCGTTCATGATGCGCGCGGCCAGGTCGTCGACCTCGCGGTGGGTGTCCGGTCCGGTGGTCAACGCCACGAACTCGTCACCGCCCAGCCGGGCGACCATCTCGCCGGGCGCGGTGGCGCAGGACTGCAGACGGTCGGCGACCTCGACCAGCAGCCGGTCCCCGGCCGCGTGG
Organism: Streptomyces sp. NPDC030143; assembly: GCF_055573695.1. Lineage (NCBI taxonomy): Bacteria > Bacillati > Actinomycetota > Actinomycetes > Kitasatosporales > Streptomycetaceae > Streptomyces > Streptomyces sp. NPDC030143. Next base: position 180,962 of record NZ_JBVIAY010000005.1, on the reverse strand, counting down.
CCGAGGCTGTCGTTGATGGTCTTGAAGCCGTCCAGGTCCAGGTAGCACAGGCCGAAGCGCTGTTCCTCCCCGGCGGCCAGCACCTTCTCCAGCCGTTCGAAGAACAGCGTGCGGTTGGGCAGGCCGGTGAGGGCGTCGTGGGTGGCCTCGTAGCGCAGCCGCAGGTTGAGCAGGCGACGCTCGGTGGTGTCCTCCATCAGCGCCAGCTGGTACTGCGGGTTGCCGTCCGCGTCCCGCAGCAGGGAGACCGTCAGGTTCGTCCACAGGACGGTTCCGTCAGGGCGGTAGAACGCCTTCTCCACGTGGTAGTGCTCACGTTCGCCGCGCACCAGTTCCTCGTAGAGCTTCCACACGTGGGGCGCGTCCTCGGCGTGCGTCCACTCCTGGACCTTGCGGCCGCGGACGTTCTGCTCGCCACCGCCGAACATGCGCATCAGGGCGCCGTTGACCTGGAGGACGTTGCCGTCCAGGTCGGCGATGCCGATCCCTATCGCGGCGCCCTCGAAGACCGCGCGGAAGCGGGCCTCGCTCGCGTGCAGCGCCTGTGCCACCACGCCCTGCGCCTGCAACGCGGCCTGGGCGATGGCCTCCTGCTCGGCGAGCGTGCGCTCGCGCAACGCGTACGCGTACCCGGCGGCCATGGCGTGCTGCAGCCGTGAGCAGCGCGTGCGCAGGTCCTCCTGGGGCCCGTCCTCGCCGCAGTAGAGCACCAGGTAGGCGTCGACGCAGTCCAGGCTGGCGCTGAGCGCGTCGGGGTCGGTGCAGTGCGCACCCACGAGCGCGGCGCCGACGGTCCTGGCAGCCTCCGCGTCGAAGGCGCGCGCCCGCAGCGCCTCGCTCAACCGCCGGGCCAGCGGGAGCAGTCGCTCCTCGAACTCCGGCCGGGTCAGCGACGTCGAGGTCACCGGGTACACCGCCCGGCTCCAGATCGTGGCGAACCGGCGCAGTCTGTCCTCCGGCCCGTCCGGCTCGACGGTCACGAAGTACGCCCCACGCCCGCGAAACCGGAGAAGGCATACGGATCCTCGTCCTCCGGAGCCGTCTCCGGCCGCCAGTGCGGCATCGGCACCAGTCCCGGTTCCACCATGTCGTACCCCTCGAAGAACCGCTCGATCTCGGCACGCGAGCGCATGATCAGCGGGTTGCGAATGTCCTTGTACACGTCCACCGCGCCCTCCGCCCGCCGGGGCGGCAGCGGGATCCCCTCGTACGAGGCGTGCGTGAGGACGAGCAGGCTGCCGGGTGCGAGCGCCGCGCTCAGCTCGGCCACCGCCGTGTACGGGTCGTCCTCGTCCTCCACGAAGTGCAGTATGGCAACGAGCAGCAGGGCCACCGGCCGTTGCAGGTCGAGGAGTTGACCGACCTGGGGGCTGGTCAGGATCTCCTGCGGCTTGCGCAGGTCGGCGGCGACGACGTCCGCGTCGGCGTTGCCCTCGAGCACCGCCTGGCTGTGCGCGACGGCCACCGGGTCGTGGTCGACGTAGACGACACGGGCGCCGGGACGGGCCGCCTGGGCCACCTCGTGGACGTTGCCGTAGGTCGGGATGCCCGAACCGACGTCCAGGAACTGGGTGATGCCCTCGCCGGCCGCGTAGCGCACCGCGCGGCGCATGAACGCCCGGTTGGCCTGCATGATCTTCGGCAGTCCCGGCATGAACTCCATGGCTTTGCGGGCCGCTTCCCGGTCGACCTCGAAGTTGTGCGAACCGCCCAGGTAGTAGTCGTAGATCCGCGAGACACTGGGCACGGAGACGTCGATGCTCCGTGGGGCCCAGGCGGGACGCTCCATCCATTTCTCCAAGGCGTAGGCGATCCGGTGTTCGAGCAGAGGCTACTGATCGCCCGCCAAACGGGCGAGTGGAAACGGAAATTGACCGTCCGTTCCCGGTCACTGCCTGCGGCACGTGCCCGATCCGCATCCCCGAGAAGTCCGTCGCAAAGTACCCGATGCCGACAGCGCAGCGGTCCGCCCCCTCCGTGCGGCGCGGAGGGGGCGGACCGGGGGTCGTGCGTGCCGGGGCAGGTGCGGGAGTCAGCCCTGGGGAGGTGATCGCTACTGCTCCGGCGCGCCGACCAGCTTTCCGTCGGGGGCCACGGCGTACCACGTGCCGCCGACGCCCTGACCGTTGATGTCCCCGGGGGCCTTGTCACCGGAGAAGGTGTAGATCGGCGAGCAGTTGACCGTCATCTGCTTGACGCCGTCGGGCCGGGTGAAGCTCATCAGGCCCTTCTTCTGGACGCCCTCGGTGTCGTTGGTGGCGACCGGGGCGACGGCCGGCCACTTCTCCAGGCAGGCGCCCAGGCACTTCGTCACCGGCTTCGGCCACGCCGTGTCCTTCAGGAAGCGGTAGACCGTCATGCCGTTCTTGTCGACGACGATGTCGCCGAGGTTGGGGTCCTTGCGCACGGACAGGCCCGGCAGGTCGGACAGCTTGGCCTTCTTGCCGTCGGGGGCCAGCGCGAACCACTTGCCGCCCACACCCTGGCCGTTGGTGTCGCCGGGTCCGGTGTCCTTTGCGTAGCGGTAGACCGCCCAGCCGTCGATGGTCAGCTGCTTGGTGCCGTCGGAGCGGGTGATCTCGCCGAGCAGGGACTTGTCGATGCCGTCGCCCGCCGTGGCGTCGTCGGCGGGGACCGGCGGCCAGGTGGTCGCGCAGTCACCGTCGCAGTTGCTCTTGGGAGGCTCGGCGGTGTCCTGGTCGAAACGGTAGAGGGTCATGCCGTTGGCGTCGGTGAGGATCTTGCCGAGCTCCCCGTTCACGGACACCGACAACTGGCCCGCTCCGGAGCCGTCCTGGCCGGCCCCGCCGGCCGCTGTCCCGGCTCCCGGCGTGGCGCCGGTGCCCGCGCCGACACCGCCGGCAGCGGTTCCGGTACCGGTACCGGTGCCCACCCCGCCGTAGCCGCTTCCCACGCCCGCGATGCCGCCGGCCGGGGCGGTGGCCCCCACGTTCTGGCTCGCGTTCGACGTGCCGCTTTCCTGACCGCACGCCGTCGTCAGCGCCAGGACGGCCACGGCGCTCGCCACGAGTGAGGCGCTCCGCCAGGAGGTCTTCATCGTCAACAACTCCCCGATCATCACAAGGGTGTTGCAGCGCCCTGCTGCGCCGCCGCACGGTCATGGGTACGCATGTCGGTGGGTGTTGTGTTCAAACACGCCACGAAAAATCTTTCGGCCGCCGGTGACACCGGCCGCTGCGCGACACCCCGTTCGGACGTCTGTGCGTCCAGCCGGACGTGCGAGCGCCCTTCGGGCAAACCCCGCGACCAGGACTTTCCCCCGTTCGGGGCATTCCTGGCCGCACGCGGGCGTGCGCCCGCGCGGCAGGCCTCATGATCTCCGTCGTGCATGGACCCGAACCGACCCGATCGGCCCTCGCAGGCCGGGCGATGGCCCTGGTGACCGTGGCCTGGATCCTCGCGGCCGCGCCGGCCGGGGTGGCCGCGGCCGACGCCTGCGCGTACGCCTCGACGGGGCCGGGCGGTACCGAGGCGGTGGCCGTCGCGGGGAGTCCGCCGTGGCCGGCGCCGCCGCAGTGCCCGGTACCGACGCCGACCCCCGACCCGCCGAAGCCCGAGCCCCCACCCCCGCCTCCGCCTCCGCCTCCGCCGAAACCGACGCCCCCGCCTCCGCCGAAGCCGACGCCTCCGCCCGAGCCGACGCCCGCGCCCACCCCGCCGCCGGAACCGGCCCCCGCCCCCAAGCCGCCGCCTCCCGCGCCCCGACCGGTGCCACCGCCCGCGCCGGCCCCGCCGCAGCCGGCGGCGCCCCCGCCCCGGCCGATGCCCGAGCCGCCTCCCGCGCCCGCCCCGCCTCCGGCTCCCCGCCCCGCCCCGACCCCCGCACCGACGCCCCCGCCGCGTCCGTCCGTGACGCCGGTCAGCTACCCGGAGTACCGGTCGGCGCCACGCGCGCGGCCCGCGCGCGGCGGCCCGTCGCCCGTCACCTACGTCCTGCTCATCACGGTGCCCGCCGTGGTCGCCGTCGCCGCGCTGCGGCCCCGCTAGCGCCGATCCTGGAGGCTTCCCTTGCCGGAATGGCTTGTTCTCACCCTCGCGATGGCCGCCGCCTGTGCGGTGGTGGTCGTCGTCACCCTCCTACGGCACCGCACGGCGGCCGAGGACGAGGACCCCTCCGAGACCCCCGACGTCATCGAGTACATGACGATGTGGATCGGCGTGGTGTACGCCATCGTCCTCGGCCTGGCCATCGCCGGCGTCTGGGAGGCCCGCAGCGTCGCCCAGGACTACGTCCAGGCGGAGGCGCAGGCGCTGCACGAGATCTCCGAGCGGGTCCGGGTCTACCCGCCCGACGTGCGTGACCGCATTCGCGAGGATGTCAACGCCTATGTCGGACACGTCACCACCGTCGAGTGGAAGGCGATGGCCGACGAGGGACGGACGACCGACCGCGGCGACGCACTCCTCGCGCGGCTGCGCGCCGACCTCACCGACTACCGGCCCCGCTCGGACTTCGAGGCGCAGGCCTACCAGCCGCTCCTGGACCAGATGGCGGACGCGGACCAGGCGCGCAACGCCCGGGCCGAGTCCGTCGAGCCGACCATGCCCGGAGTGGTGTGGTTCGGGCTGCTGGCCGGGGCCGTGATCACCATCGGCATGGTCTTCGCCCTCCAGATCCGGCGCACCGCGCGCGAACTGATCCTGGCCGGGCTGTTCTCCGCGCTGATCGCGTTCCTGCTCTTCCTGATCTGGGACTTCGATGCGCCCTACAGCCGGGGCATCACCGCGTCCCCGGATCCCTTCCTGAACCTCTTCCCGGGCGTCGAGGGCTGACGGCGCGGCAGGCGCCCGTCCTCGCTCCGTCGCCCCGGATCCCTGGCGGGACCGGGGCGACGTGTCCGTACCGTGCATGGCTCCGCGGGCGGGTGGGGCGGGCGTGCTCGGCGGGCGGGTGGGCGGACGGGGCGGGTCAGGCGCGGCGTTCGGCGCGGCGGCGCATCCAGAAGACGCCGCCGCCGATGAGGGCCGCGGCCACGAGCCCGCCGCCGATGGCCACGTCGGTCGGGGTGGCACCGCTGGAGCTGCTGCCGCCGATGCCGCCGCGGACACCGCCGATGACGGTGAAGGCCGCGGGGTTGGTCAGGGTGCGTCCGTCGCAGCGGACGGTGATGCTGTGGGTGCCGGGGGTCGCGTTCTGGTTGACCATGGCGGTGCCCCTGGACGTGTGGTGGGCACCGCTGATCGGTGTCAGCCCGGTGGTCGGGAAGGCGTCGGAGCTCATGGTGCCGCCGCGGGGGCAGCCGTCCACGGTGACGGTCAGCTGGCCGCCGCGGGCGATGACACTGGGCAGCGCCACGATGTTGCTGGGGTTGACGTTCATGCCGTCCCGCGCGACGGCGGTGGGGGCGGCCAGACCGAGGGCGGCGACCGCGGCGGCCGAAGCCGCCGAGGCGGCCAGAGAACGAGTCCTGCGCATGTGATCCTCCGCGGAAGGCGCCCCGGGGCCCGTCCCCGGTCTGTTCGGCGAGAGAGCGCCTCCCGGAACGACCCTCGGATGCCGTGCACGGGCCCGCATGTCGGGAATGGTCCGTCCTGGTGAGAGGACACGCCGAGCGATCAGCACACCATCGGACATCACCGCAGGTCACGCCCCGTCAGAAAATATCTGTCCGCTGCAACTCGGATGGCGCACCGCGGAACGCGGGGGCCACCCGTTCGCTGCTGCGGCGTCGCCGGTTCCCCTTGCGGCACTTAGCGTTCTGTCATGCGCGAGAAGGACGCGGCGACGGCCGCGTCGAAAGGGGATGGCGAATGTATGGGTACGAGCTCCCCGCGATGGAGGAAGAGGAGGAGCGGCCGAAGAAGCGCGCCCCCTGGGGCGTCATAGCGCTTGTTCTGCTGACCGGCCTCGCGCTCATCCGCAACGGTTCGGGGGAGTTCGACGTCGGCCCGCCGCAGCCCGCCTCGGCGGCGGCCGCGGACGCCCACGCCGGCCAGGGCGCCTTCGGCCGCGCCCCCGACCCGCTGCCGTACGCCGTGCCCGACCGGGTGCGGATCGCCGCCATCCAGGTCGACGCGCCGGTCATGCCGGTCGGTCTGGACGTGGACGGCTGGGTCGGCGCGCCGCCGCCGGAGGACCCCAACCTGGCCGGCTGGTTCAGCGGCGCCGTCTCGCCCGGCGAGAAGGGGACGGCCGTGGTCGTCGGCCATGTCGACAACGCGCAGGGACCCGCCGTGTTCTACGGGCTCGGCGCCCTGAAGAAGGGGAACCTCGTCGAGGTGGGGCGTCAGGACGCAAGGACCGCGGTGTTCGAGGTCTACGGCGTCGAGGTCTTCGAGAAGAACAACTTCCCCGGCGACCGCGTGTACGCGTCCAAGGGGTCCGCCGAACTGCGGGTGATCACCTGCGGCGGCGGTTTCTCCAAGGTGAACGGATACGACGGGAACGTGGTCGTCTTCGCCCGCCTGGTCGAGGTCCGCTGACGGTTCCCCGACCGGGCGGGTGCCCGCACCCCGGGGCGCGTCCGTCAGACGTACGTCCGGCGCGGGACGGTGACGTGGTAGCCGGAGTCCAGCAGCCGGGGCAGGTATCCGCGCAGGGCCCGCACGCTCTGGGTGCGGTCGCCGCCGGCGTCGTGCGAGAGCACCACGACCCCTGGGCCGGCGCCGTCCTCGACGCGGTCGACGATGGTGCGGGCGCCGGGGCTGGTCCAGTCGAGGGTGTCGACCGTCCAGGCCAGCGGTTCCATGCCCAGCTCGGCGCCGAGCTGGAAGGCGGCGCGGTTCCAGGCGCCGTAGGGGGCGCGGAACCAGCGGGGCCGCTCCCCGTAGGCGTCCTCGATGACGTCACAGGTGCGGGCCATCTCGGAGTGGATCTGGCGGCGGGTCAGTTCGGTGAGCAGCGGGTGGGACCAGGTGTGGTTGCCGACGACGTGCCCCTCGTCGGCCATCCGGGCCAGCAGCTCGCGGTGGTCGGCCGCCATCTCCCCGCACACGAAGAACATCGCCCGCACGTCGTATTCGGCGAGGGTGTCGAGGATGCCGGGCGTGTAGCGGGGGTCGGGGCCGTCGTCGAAGGTCAGCACCATGGTCCGGCCGCGGCCGTCGACGCGCAGCAGGGGTGTGCTCCGCACCGGGGTGCGGCCGGGCGCGGTCTGCGGCGGGCCGTAGCCGGTGAGCGGCTGGAGGCGGTAGGCGGAGGGCCTCTCGGGGAGGTGGCGCGCCGGGGCTCCGGCGGTGGGCCGGACCGGCTCGTCGCCCGCACCCCGCACGAACAGTCCGGCGGTGCCGGCCGCACCGACGGCGGCGGCCCCGGCGAGCAGCGCACGGCGCCGCGTGAACAACGGATCCTTCTGCATGAGTCATCAGTCGCCCGGTGAGCCCCCGGCGCACCACGACGACACCACGTCAGCGGCACGAATCCACCCGCTCGGCCCATCACCCGGGCGTCGGGGCGGGTCGCGCCGCGCCGCGGTCGGCGCGTGCCGTCGGGCCGGAACGGCTCGTGGGTCCGGCTGCGGGAGCGGCGGTCTCGGGCGGGCGTGCGTCGCGCGGCCCGCCCGGCGGGGGGAGCCGGGCGTTCCGTCAGGGGTCCTTGCCCTGTGAGCGCCTGATCAGGCCGTACGACGTGCGCCGGGAGTTCCACACCTTCCGGGGCGACCCCTGCCGCGGTCCGGTGAAGGCGGCGGACGACCTTCGGGCCGACGCGGTGGTGGTGGGCGCCTCGGAGCAGGCCGGTCACCGGATCGTGGGATCGGTGGCGGTGCGGCTGGTGAAGGCGGGGCGGTGGCCGGTGACGGTGGTGTCGTAGCGCCCGGCCCGCCGTCACCGGTGGCCTCACGCGGTCATGCCCCCGGGGGCCGCGTACGCGCCCGCGAGTGGCCGTGCGCCAGGGGCGCCCGCCGTACCGCCCCGCAGGTGGTCGTGCGCCGCAGGTGGCCGTGCCGGTCCGCGGGTGCCCTACTCCCCCATCACCAGCCCGTCCTCGGCCGCGCCCCGGCTGAGGACGACGTCCCTGATGCGGTCGCGGATCCCCCGGACGTCGGCGCCCCGGGCGAGCGCCTTGTTGAGGTTGACGACCCGTCCCGCGTCGATGTCGAACAGCTGGGGGACGAACGCGGCCCTCGTCACCTCCCAGCGGCCGCCGGGCCGGGCGGGCGCGGAGAAGGTGAAGCGGGCGAGCGTGGACTGGTTGCCGCGCGGGTCCTTCACACCCCGGTGGTCGGACATCTCGCCGGCGATCTGGTCGCCCATGCCGTACACCACCCAGGTGCCGTTGACCTTCTCGTACGCCTGGGGCACGTGGGCGTGGGTGCCGAGGATCAGGTCGATGTCGGGGCGGCCGTCGGTACGGAAACCGGTGAGGGTCCGGGCGAGGGCGAGTTGGCGGGCGTCCGGCGCGTCCTGCCACTCGGTGCCCCAGTGCAGGGAGACGACGACCACGTCGGCGCCGGCCTTCCGGGCGGCCTGGGCGTCACCGAGGATGCGGTTCTCGTCGATGCGCTGGACGGCCCAGGGCTGCCCGGCGGGGAGCGGACGGCCGTTGGTGTCGGAGGTGTAGGCGAGGTGGGCGACCTTCGCGGGGCCGGCGTGCAGGAGGGTGACGGTGCTCGCCTCGGCCACGGTGCGGGCGGTGCCCGCGTGCCGGACGCCCACGCCGTCGAGGGCGTCCAGGGTGCGGCGGATGCCGTCCGCGCCGTCGTCCAGGCTGTGGTTGGAGGCGGTGGAGCAGCCGTCGTAGCCGGTGGCGGCGACGGCGTCGGCGATCTCGGGCGGGGACCTGAACAGGGGGTAGCCGCTGTACTGGCCGTTCGCGCCGTAGACGGTCTCCATGTGGCACAGGGCCAGGTCGGCACCGGCCACCACGGACCTGATCCCGGAGAACATGGGGCGGAAGTCGTGGCCGGTGCCCCCGGCGTCGAACCGCGCGCGGTCGATGATCGAGGTGTGCGGAAGGATGTCGCCGGAGGCGACGAGGGTGAAGGCGCGGGCGGAGGGGGACGGGCGGCCGGGCCCGCCGGTCGGCCGCTGTTCGTCCGCCTGGCAGGCGGCGGCCGCGGTGAGGACGGCGGTCAGGGCCAGCGCCACCTGGTGTCTGCGTGCGATCACCGGATCACCCCACTTCATGCTGATAGTCGTATTTACGCACGTCTTACTACTAATCCATGGGCGGATGCGTAGCGGCCCGGCGCTCCCTGTACCCCCCGCGATGCCCGCGATCGGCGTAGCCCGGACCGTTCGTCGAACCGTTCGTCGACGCGATCGACCGTCCGCCGCACAGGCGTGTGCGCGGGCTGTCCCGAACGGGCGCCCTGAGGTGCCATACGCCCATGACCGCCGGAGCCACCCTCACCGCCAGGACGACGACCGCCGAGCACGAACTCGCCGCACTGCAGCGCGACCACGGCCGGCCGCTCTTCGCGCTGCTGCTGAGGCTGTCCGACGGCGACCGCCAGCGCGCCGAGGACCTGGTCCAGGAGACCCTGGTGCGCGCCTGGCAGCATCCCGAGGCGCTGCGCGCCGACGCCTTCGACTCCGTGCGGCCCTGGCTGCTCACCGTGGGCCGGCGGCTCGCGATCGACGCGCGGCGGGCCCGGCAGGCACGGCCGGCCGAGGTGGGCGACGCGGTGCTGGAGAACGCGCCGGTCTGCGCCGACCACGCCGAGCGGGCCGCCGCGGCCCTCGACGTCCGCGAGGCTGTGAAGACACTCACTCCGGAGCACCGTGAAGTCCTGGTGCTGGTGTATTTCCAAGGGGCGAGTGTGGCGGAGGCCGCCGAAACCCTCGGGATTCCTCCCGGTACCGTGAAGTCCCGCGCGTACTACGCGCTGCGCGCCCTGCGCCGGGTGCTTCCCGGTTACGCGGCCGACCTGCGCTGAAACCCACGGGCGGGTCAAGCCTCCGTAAAGCGCCTTGCCGAGGACCCCGGTTGAGTAATCGGGTGTCCTTATCCGTGTTCCGGATGAGGGGTTCCGGCATCGGGTGACGCGCAGGCACCGGAGGAAGGCGGGAAGGGATGCTGCACAGAGGTCATCAGGACACGGACGGCGCCGACGGCGGTGAAGTGACCGTCCCCATGGCCTGGTTGTACGCCGAGTACATCGCCGACGAACTGCTGCGGACCGGCGATCTGATGCCGCCGACGTCCTTCGAGTTCCGCGCCGGCCGCGACGCGCTGGCGCTGACGATCTTCCTGTCCGACACGGACGGCGAACTCCCCGGCATCCGGGTCGTCACCCAGTTGGAGACCTGGCTCTCGCTGACCGCCTACGACCAGCCCTGGCAGGACTGGGTGGGCGAGCGGATGACCCGACTGGCCGTCGAGGCGGCCGAGTCGGGCGATCCCGACCCCGATCTGGAGCTGGCGGCCGCCGCCTGGCGCTGGCTGGAGGAGACCGAGCTGCTCGCCCCCGACCTGAACGCCGTACCGGGCGGCGCACCGGGGGTGGGCGAGGACGAGGGACCCAAGGTCTGGACGCCCGCGTGGCAGCTCGGACTGCCCCTCGGACACCTCGCCATCCACCTCTTCTAGATTCCGACCAATCCGCGGGGCGACCCGCTCCGAACACTTGGGTCACGATTCGGTATGGACCTTGAGTGATTCGGGTGCCTGGTCCGTACCGGTGGGAGCAAGGAGTAACCCCACTGGCACCCAACGGCACGAGGATTCGGCATGAGGTCCCTGGAGAGGCATCGCGACGTCGGCGCGTACGCGCTCGGCGTGCTGGACGAAGCGGAGGCCTTCCGCTTCGAGGACCACCTCATGGAGTGTCCTCGTTGCGCGGCGGAGGTCACCGAGTTCGGTCCCACCACCCGACAACTGATGTTGTACCGGCGGGCGACACCGCGCGCCGTCCATCCCTTCGCCGGGCCCGGCCCCCGGCTGCTGGACAAGCTCCTCGGCGAGGTCGCCGCCCGGCGGCGGACCGCCCGGCGCAGGCTGCTGTTCGCCGTGGCCGCCTCGGTGGTGGCGGCGCTCGCCGGGCCGGCGATCGCGATGTCCGCGGGCGGCGGCGAGGACACCGTCCGGGTCACCGCGACCGACGAGCGCTCCGGGGTCTGGGCCGAGGTGACGATCGACGACGAGGCCTGGGGCAGCGACATCGAGCTGAAGATCAAGGACGCCGCGGGCCCCCGCGCCTGCCACCTGGTCGTCGTCGGACGCGACGGCTCCGAGCACACCGTCACCAGTTGGAAGGCCCCCCATCACGACGCACGCCCCAACACCATGCAGGGCGGCGCGGCCCTGCACCCCGAGGAGATCGCCCGCTACGAGGTGCGGACACAGAGCGGCGAACGACTGGTGACGCTGGACGCTCGCTACTGAACTTGAACTCGTGATGTCGGTCGGCTCGTGGTGACGGCGTCAGGTTCCGAGACCGCCAGCTGTTACCGGCTCGGGTCAGGACGATGGCTGTAGCCAGCGCCGCGCCGAGGCGAGACTCACCTCGACGTCATCGCTCCAAGAGCAGACCTCCAGCCATGAGAGGTAGCCGCCTTGCGCGAAGACCAGGACCTCGCCAGGGCACTCGCCGGTTTCGGTGAACAGCTGTACGTCGGCAGCCACGACGGTGCCGGGGCCCGTTGGCGCGGGCTCCACCGCGTCGGCGTCAAGGTCGAAGTAGGCAGTGCCGCAACCGCACTCACAGCGAGATTGCACCCTGAGTCGGGGCACCTGCCGTCGGAGGGCGACGTGAACAGGCTCGTCCGGGTTCAGGACGAGGCCAAGCACGTCGGCTACGTCCTCGGGCAGGCTGTCATTCATGCCGCCACCGTAACTGACCAGTAGCTTTGGGCTTCGACCAATTTCGGGTCCGTCGACCCGGCGCTCACAGGTCCAGGACCAGGTCGGCTCCGGCCAGGCAGCCGTCGTCGAGCGTCCACCTGAGCGGTCGTCGGCCGTGGGCCCGCTACGCACCGGGACCCTTACTTCAGCAGCCGCGACAGCCTCCGGTCCGCCAGTGGCTTTCCGCCCGTCTGGCAGGTGGGGCAGTACTGGAGGGAGGAGTCGCTGAAGGACACCTCACGGATGGTGTCGCCGCACACCGGGCAGGGCTCGCCGGTGCGGCCGTGGACGCGCAGGCCGCTCTTCTTCTCCGCCTTGAGCCGGCCGGCGGCCACCCCCCTCGACCGTTGCACCGCATCGGTGAGCGTCGTGCGCAGCGCCTCGTACAGGGTGTGGGTCTCGTCCGGCGTGAGCGAGGCCGCCAGTTTGAAGGGGGACATGCGCGCGGCGTGCAGGATCTCGTCGCTGTACGCGTTGCCGACGCCGGCGAGCAGACCCTGGTCACGCAGGGCGCCCTTGAGCTGCCGCCGTTCACCGGCCAGGAGAGTGGCGAAGCGCCGCTCGTCGAAGTCGGGGGCGAGCGGGTCGGGGCCGAGACGGGCGATCCCGGGCACCTCCAGCGGATCCCGCACGACGTACACGGCGAGCCGTTTCTGTGTGCCGGCCTCGGTGAGGTCGAAGCCCTCGCCGGTCTCCAGGGCGACCCGCAGGGCGAGCGGGCCCTTGCCCGGGCGGGGCGGGCCGTCGGGGAGGCGGTCCTTCCAGTGCAGCCAGCCGGCGCGCGCCAGATGCGTGACGAGGTGAAGGCCGTCGTCGGTGGCCAGGTCCAGGAACTTGCCGTGCCGGTGCACCGCACCGACCGCGTGGCCCTCGAGGGCGGTCAGCGGCGGGTCGTAGGTCTTGAGCACGCTGATCGCCACGGGCAGCACCCGGACGATCTCCCGCCCGACCAGGTGCTCGACGAGGAAGTCCTTGAGCGCTTCGACCTCGGGGAGTTCCGGCATACGTCCAGGGTGCCACCCCGCCCGCCAGCCCTCAGCTCCGGCGGCGCGTCAGCGGCCCGGCGTCGCGCTGCCGCCGGTATCCCCCACCACGAACTCGCACCACACGCACTTGCCCCCGCCCCGCGCCTCCACCCCCCACACGTCGCTGAGGAGGTCGACCAGGAGGAGGCCCCGGCCGGAGACGCCGGACTCGCCCGCCTCGCGGCGGCGGGGCAGGGCGCTGGAGGAGTCCTCGACCTCGACGCGCAGGCGGCGGTCGCGGCCGGTGAGGACCCGCAGGGTGACGATGGCGGCGCCCTCGGTGTGCATGAGGGCGTTGGTGACCAGTTCGTCGGCGGCCAGCTCGATCGCGTCGGTGTGGTCCCGGCCGCCCCAGCCGCGTACGGCCGCGCGGATCATGTGCCGGGCGCCGGTGAGGGCCTCGGGGTCGCCGGGGGCGACGTGCTGCTGGATCCGGCCGCCGTCCTGCGGGCTGTCCTGGCCGCGCCGGCGCAGCAGCAGGAGGGCCACGTCGTCGTCGCCGCCACGCTCCTCGGCGACCTCGATGAGCCGGTCGGCGAGCCGGCGGACGTCGTCGGGGGCGGTGCCGATCAGGGAGATCAGGGCCTTCATGCCGTCGTCGAGGTCGGCGCCGGGCTGTTCGATCAGGCCGTCGGTGCACAGCAGCAGGGTGTCGCCCGGGTCGAGCTCGAGGGTGGCGACCGGGTACTCGAGACTGCCGAACTCGGCGGACAGACCGAGCGGCAGTCCACCGGGGACCTCGACGCGCCGGCAGCTCCCGTCGGTGGCGCGCACCAGCGGGTCGATGTGTCCGGCGCGGACCGCCTGGACCACGCCGGTGGCCAGGTCGGCCTCCGCGTACAGACAGGTGGCGAATCGGTCGGTGTCGAGTTCGTGCAGGAAGACGGAGGCCCGGGCCATCACGGTCGCCGGGGTGTGGCCCTCGGCGGCGTAGGCCTTCAGCACGATGCGGAGCTGGCCCATGACGGCGGCGGCGTGCGTGTCGTGACCCTGGACGTCGCCGATGACGGCGCCGACCCGTCCGCCGGGCAGCGGGATCAGGTCGTACCAGTCGCCCCCGATGTCCCGGCCGAGGGAGCCTCCGATGGTGGCGGCGCGGTAGCGGACGGCGACGTCGGCGCCCGGCACGCTGGGGATGGTGCGCGGCAGCATGGCCTGCTGGAGGCCCTGCGCGATGTCGCTCTCCTGCTCGTAGAACATGGCCCGTTGCAGGCTCTGCGCGATGCTGCTGCCGAGGGCGACGAGGATGTTGCGCTCCTCGGGGCTGAAGCCGCGGCGGTCGCTGTAGAGCAGGCCCATGGCGCCGATCGGGCGGGCCTGGACGATCAGCGGCAGATAGGCGGCCGAGGTGATCCTCAGGTCGGTGATGTTCGGCCACAGGAGCGGATAGCCGGCGGCGAACTCCTGGGGCGACTCGATGAACCGGGGCGTGAGGGTGCGCACGACCTCGCTCATCGGGTACGGCTCGTCGATCCGGGTGACGAGGGTGCCCGGGACGAAGCTGCCCTCGGGCCCCTCGGCGATCAGCCGGATGCGCCCCGCCTCGACCAGGCCCATGACGAGGCTGGTGGCGCCGAGGTGGGTGAGGCCGTGGGTGTCCTTGAGGACGTCGATGACGTCCTGCACGGTCCGGGCGTGCGCCAGGGCGGCGGTGGTGAGCTGCACGACGTTGGTCTGTTCCCGGCGCGCGTCGTCGAGGGCGGCCTCCTCGCTGCGGTCGGCGAGGTCGCGCAGTTCGTCGGTGGCGTCGCGGACGATACCGATGATCCGCCGGGGGCGTCCGGTGCCGTCACGCCGGATGTAGCCCTGGGTGTGGGTCCAGCACAGGGTGCCGTCGCGGCGGCGCAGGCGGAAGTAGGCGCCGTAGTTCTCGCTGCCGTCCTTGATGGCCTGGGCGACGAGGGTGTCCAGGCGGACGGCCTCGACGTCCGGGACGCGCGCGGACAGGCTCTCGGGGCGGCCGTCGTACTCCTCCGGGCGCACGTCGAAGATCTCGTACGCGCGGGCGTCCATGTGGAGCAGCCCGGCGTCCAGGTCCCAGTCGAAACTGCCCATGCGGTTGAGCGCCAGGATCGGATCCGGGTGGGCGGGCCAGTCGTCCGGGAGGGACAGCGCGCTCGCTCCCCGATCAGCCATGTGGCCACCTTGCCAGGGTTTGTCCGAATCTTCGACCTGGAGGGCACGACACGGCCGGGGTCCGCCGCCCGCTCCCCCCGGGTCTGCTTCACTCGCCGGGTTGCGGCCGCCGACGCGAGGAACACGACCGGCGTCAGAATGGAGTGAGGAGCGCACCGCCGTGGACTGGTTCACCGCATCCGAGTACTGGCTGAGCCGGCAGGTCTTCCAGCGGGGACTGGCCGGCGTCTACCTGGTCGCGTTCCTGACGGCGGCCCTGCAGTTCCGGGCGTTGATGGGTGAGCGCGGGATGCTGCCGGTACCGCGTTTCACCGCGCGGGTGCCGTTCCGGCGGGCGCCGAGCCTGTTCCACTGGCACTACTCCGACCGTTTCTTCGCGGCGTGCGCGTGGACGGGGTGCGCGGTGTCGGTGGCGTTGCTGGCGGGGCTGGACGGACGACTGCCGCTGTGGGGGGCGATGCTGCTGTGGCTGGTGCCGTGGGCGCTGTACCTGTCGATCGTCAACGTCGGACAGACCTGGTACGGCTTCGGCTGGGAGTCCCTGCTGCTGGAGACCGGCTTCCTCGCGGTGTTCCTCGGCAACGACGAGGTGGCCCCGCCGGTCGTCGTGCTGTTCCTGTTGCGCTGGGTCCTGTTCCGGGTGGAGTTCGGCGCGGGCCTGATCAAGATGCGCGGTGACGCCTGCTGGCGGAAGCTGACCTGCCTCGACCACCACCACGAGACGCAGCCGATGCCGGGTCCGCTGAGCTGGTTCTTCCACCACCTGCCGAAGCCGCTGCACCGGGTGGAGGTGGCCGCCAACCACGTCACCCAGCTGGTCGTGCCGGTGCTGCTGTTCGCCCCCCAGCCGATCGCGACGGCCGCCGCGTCGCTGATGATCCTCACGCAGCTGTGGCTGGTGTTGTCGGGCAACTTCTCCTGGCTGAACTGGGTCACCGTCGTGCTGGCGGTGCCCGCGCTGGAACTGCCCGCCGACCCGCCCTCCACGCCCGACGCCCCGCTCTGGTACGTGGTGGTGGTCCTCGCCGTGGCCGCGTTCCTGCTGTTCCTCAGCCACCGCCCGGTGCTCAACATGCTCTCCCGCCGCCAGGTCATGAACCGCTCCTTCGACCCGCTCCACATGGTCAACACCTACGGCGCGTTCGGCAGCGTGAGCCGGATCCGCCACGAGGTGGTCGTCGAGGGCACGCCGGACGAGGTGCCGCGCGAGGACTCCGACTGGCGGGAGTACGAGTTCCGGGGCAAGCCGGGCGATCCACGGCACTGGCCGCGTCAGTTCGCCCCCTATCACCTGCGGCTGGACTGGATGATGTGGTTCGCCGCGCTCTCCCCCGCGTATGCCGGCCCCTGGTTCGGCGCGCTGGTGGAGCGGCTCCTGGAGAACGACCCGGACACCCTCCGGCTGCTGCGCCGCTCCCCCTTCCCGCCCGACGAGCCCCCGCGGCACATCCGCGCCCGCCTCTTCCGCTACCGGTACACGACCTGGCGGGAGCTGCGGGAGACGGGCGCGTGCTGGGAGCGGACGTACGTGCGGGATTACCTGCCGCCGACCCGTCTGGCGCAGGGCGGGCACAGTGCGAGGACCCCTTAGGGGGTCCGTGGCGCGCAGCGGCCGGCTGGGGCTCGCCGAAGCGGGGAGGCCGGCGACTCCGAGGTGTACTCCCCCTCGACGGGGACCTCGGACTCGACACCGGCGGGAGCGCCGGGCGCCCGGGCGCAGAGGCCGGAGACCCGCGCGAGCGCCGGGCGCTCAGAGGCGGTGGACGCGCGTGGCGGTGCCCGTGAACACTTACTTGAACGACTTAAGGAGATGGCAAACGGCAAGGGGACGACCTTCACGCCCACTCGTTAGAGGGACACGACCATCAACGGTAGGAGCCGCTCGTTCGGCGAGGGCGATGTCAGACGCCCAGCCGGGAACTGCTCGTCTTCGACGAAGCCTCCGCGGACAACGTCGCCTTCGGCGCGACCGCGGAGCCGGAGACGTCGACGATCATCTCCCCGTTCCCGCGCTTGGAGGGCTAGCTCGGTGATTGTAGGTGTGCAGCCAGGCGGGGAAGGCGTCGCGTCGTTCTTGCTCTGAGCGGTAGGGGCGGGCGTAGGCCCACTCGTCCAGCAGCGTCCGGTGGAAGCGCTCGACCTTGCCGTTGGTCTGCGGCCGGTAGGGGCGGGTGCGTTTGTGCGTGATCCCGGCTGCCGTCAGCAGATCGCGCCAGGTATGCGACTTGTAGCAGGCGCCGTTGTCGGTCAGGACCCGCTCGACGGTGATCCCGCAGCCGGTGAAGAACGCGTGGGCGCGGGTCCAGAAGGCGGTGGCGGTCTGCTTCTTCTCGTCGGTGAGGATCTCGCTGTAGGCGAGGCGGGAGGGGTCGTCGACGGCGGTGTGGATGTAGCTGTAGCCGGCGCCGGAGCGGGTGGCCGCGCGCGACCCGGAAGCCGCCCGGGCGGCGGCCGCGCACGTGGGCGAGGTCGAGGAGTGGCTGCGGGCCCGGATCGGTTCCTGAGGGGTCCTTGCCCCGGGCCCGCCCGGGCAGCGCGGCCCGATCAGGCGCTCACAGTGCAAGGACCCTGAGCGGAACCTCTCGACGCGGGGCCCCTGGCGGGGCACAGTTCTCCCACGTACTCGCGAGTAGCACCGCACATCGAGGAGCCCCTGTGACCGAGTGGGTAGGCCGGACCGCCGTCGAGATCGCCGCCGCCGTACGCGACGAGCGCGTCACGCCCCGGGAGGTGGTGGCCGGGCACCTCGCGCGGATCGAGCGGTTCGACGGCCGGATCGGGGCGTTCCGCGTGGTGCGGGCCGAGGCGGCGCTCGCGGAGGCCGACGAGGTCGCCGGGCGTGCGGACCTGACCGGGCTCCCGCTGGCGGGGGTGCCGGTGGCGGTCAAGGACAACCTGGCTGTGCGGGGCGAGTCCTGCCGCGTGGGCTCGGCCGCGACACCCGACGTACCCGCCCGCCGGGATCATGTGACGGTGGCCCGGCTGCGGGCGGCGGGCGCCGTGGTCGTGGGGCTGACCAACGTGCCGGAGCTGTGTGTCTTCGGCACCACCGAGGGCGTCCACGGCACGGCCCGCAACCCGTGGGACACCTCGCGCACGGCGGGCGGCTCCTCCGGGGGCAGCGCGGCCGCGGTCGCCGCCGGGATGGTGCCGATCGCCCTCGGCAACGACGGCATGGGCTCGCTCCGCATACCGGCGGCCAACTGCGGCCTGGTCACCATCAAGCCCGGCCACGGTGTGGTGCCGGCCGGGATCGGCGACGGCGACTGGTTCGGGATGTCGGAGAACGGCCCGCTGGCCACGACCGTGGCGGACGCGCACCTGATGCTGTCGGTGCTCGCCGGGGACCGGGCCACTCCGCTGCGGGATCCGGAGCCGCACCGGATCGCCGTCTCGGTGCGCAGCCCGCTGGCCGGCGTGAGCGTCAGCGGACCGTACGTGGCGGCGGCGCGGGCGGCGGCCGGGGCGCTGGCGCGGGCGGAACACCGGGTGCGGCGGGCCGATCCGCCGTATCCGCTGTCGCTGGGGGTGACCTCGCTGGCGCACTGGACGGCGGGCACGGCCGTCGACGCCCGGGCGCTGGACGCGCGGCTGCTGGCCCGGCGCACCCGGGTGCACGCCGCCGTGGGTCGGCGCTTCGTGAAGGGGGTGGCGGACGGCTCGGCGCGGGAGACGCTGCGCCGGCGACTGGAGCCGTTCTTCGCGGAGTACGACGTGCTGCTGACACCGGCGCTCGCCCGGCGCTCCCCGCGGTCGGTGCCGTGGCACGAGCGGGGCTGGCTGAGCAACGTACTGGTGAACACGAACCACTCGCCGCTGACGCCGGCATGGAACCTGACCGGCTGGCCGGCGATGACGGTTCCGTGCGGCACGCTGCCGTCGGGCGCCCCCACCGCTGTTCAGCTGGTGGGGCGGCCGGGGTCGGAGCGGGAACTGCTGGTGGTGGCACGGCAGTTGGAGGAGCTGCGTCCGTGGCGCCGGACGGCCCCGCTCGACTGACGCGTCCGCGGTGACGCAACGGCCCCCGCGGGACCGGGCCGAACAGCCCCTGCGGACCGCGCCGCGTCCGCGGTGACGGACGGCCCCGCTCACCTGGGCCGGTGGGAAGCGGGGGGCGGCATGGGCGTGGCGCGCACGCCCATGCGGCAGGCGATCGCGACCGGTCCCCGTCCGGTGGTCAGTCCACGCTGGGCAGGATGTGCGGCTCGGCGAGGTCGTCCTCGTAGCCGGCGAGGCGGATGGGGGCGGAGCGTGCCCACACGTCGAGGTTTCCGATCTCTCCGGGTCGGCGGCCACGCTCCGCGCGTTCCTTGGGGCGCTGTTCGCGATTCGTCTTCTCCGGTGTCACCGCGCACTCCTTATGTGTCGGGTCACCCTCGGGTCGTGCCGTCCAGTCTGCGGTCCGGCGCTCAACACGTCCTGAGGTCTGGCTGAAGGCAGGTCGGACGCTGTGGCGCCGGCAACTCCGAGAAGAGCAGGCCGTGTGGACCGGCTTGTCCCATGACGGACCGTGGGTGTGAGGTAGCACTCCGTTCTGCTGTCCGTCCGCTACAGACTAACCAAATGAGCGGGGTGCCGCTCGATAGGGCTCGAAATTTGGGGTAACCATGGCATGTCGTCCCCATGTCGTCGCAGGTGAATTCAACCCTTTCGCCCGCGAAAGCACCCATCGGGGTTCACCCGGACGGGCTACAGGGGTGATCTCCTGCCGGTCATCGGAGCGCAGTTCGGGTTCCGTTGGTCCGGCCGCAAGCTCGCCGTGCTCGGCCGGCGTACCGCCACGGCCGTCTCGCGGGAGGACTGGCGCACGGCGCTGCGCGGCGTCGAGGAGCTGCTGGATCTGCTGCACTCCGGGCGGGGCGTGGGGGACGGCCCGCCCGACGCGGGCAACGCCGTGAGCTGCGACAGCAGGCCGCGCGGCCCAGGCGGGCACAGCGCGAGGACCCCTCAGCCTGCGCCAGGCGGCACAGGAGGCCCGGGCCGCCGTGTTCGACGCGGGGGTGCTGGAGGACCGGCGTACGGTACTGGAGCTGGCGGCGGCGAGGAGCTCCCGTCCGGGAGCGGTCGGCTGACGGCCCGTCGGCGGCCCGCGAGGACGGCCGACGCCCCGCGCGCGGCCGCTACCACTTGCCCGGCGCGTAGTCCTTCAGGAAGACGCCGTACACGTCCTCGCCGACCTCGCCGCGCACGATCGGGTCGTAGACCCGGGCGGCGCCGTCGACCAGGTCGAGGGGGGCGTGGAAGCCCTCCTCGGCCAGGCGCAGCTTGTCGAAGTGCGGGCGCTCGTCGGTGATCCAGCCGGTGTCGACGGAGGTCATCAGAATCCCGTCGGTCTGGAACATCTCCTGGGCGCTGGTCCGCGTGACCATGTTCATCGCGGCCTTGGCGGCGTTCGTGTTCGGGTGGCCCGCGCCCTTGTAGCCGCGGCCGAAGACACCCTCCATGGCCGAGACGTTCACGACGTACGCGCGCCCGCTCGCCGCCCTGCGCGCGGCCTCGGCCATCGCCGGCCGCAACGCGCTGATCAGGATGAACGGTGCCGTGTAGTTGCACAGCTGGGTCTCGAGGAGCTCCACCGGAGAGATCTGCTCGATGGTCTGCACCCAGGTGTTGGTCTCGACGACGTCGGGGACCAGGCCGCCGGCGTCGATGGCCGTGCCGTCGAGGTGGCGGGCGACGCTGGCGTTGCCCGCCACCAGGGCGAGGTCGGCGACCTTCTGCGCGTCGAGGCCGCTGGTGCCGAGCGGCAGCGCGGCCAGTCCGTCGACGGCGCCGGAGTTGAAGGCGCCGATGACGTGGTGGGCGGGGAGTTCACCGGCGGGCAGCGGGGCGCTCTCGCCGTCGACCAGGGCGGCATAGGCCGAGGGCAGGCGGCGCACGGTCTGCGTCGCGTTGTTGACGAGGATGTCGAGGGGGCCCGCCTCGGCGACCTGGTCGGCGAGGGCCACGGCCTGCGCCGGGTCGCGCAGGTCGATGCCGACGACCTCCAGGCGGTGCAGCCAGTCCGCCGAGTCGTCCATGGCCTTGAAGCGGCGGATGGCGTCCTTGGGGAAGCGCGTGGTGATCGTCGTGTGGGCGCCGTCGCGCAGCAGCCGCAGGGCGATGTACATGCCGATCTTGGCGCGGCCGCCGGTGAGCAGGGCGCGCTTGCCGGTGAGGTCGGCGCGGGCGTCGCGCTTGGCGCGGTTCAGACGGGCGCAGTCCGGACAGAGCTGGTGGTAGAAGTAGTCGACCTCGACGTACCGGGTCTTGCAGGTGTAGCAGGAGCGCGGGCGCTGGAGTATCCCCGCGATCTTGCCCTCCTCCGTCACCGACGAGGGGAGGATGCCCTCGGTCTCGTCGTCGATGCGCTGCGCGGAGCCGGTCGCGGTGGCCTCGGTGACCGCCTTGTCGTGCGCGGTCTTGGCGGCCCGGCGCTCCTGGCGGCGGCGCTGCTTGACCATGCGGTAGACGCCGGCGGTGGCGCGGCGCACCGCGATCGCGTCGGGGTGGTCGACCTCCAGCTTGTCGAGCTCCTCGAGCACGCCGAGGCAGACGGCCAGGCGCTCGGGGTCGATACCCGGCCCGTAGACCACCTCGTCGACGGACGCCGAGCCGTCACTAGTCACCGTCATCGCGCTGCGTTCCCTGCTCACCCGTGCGGCGCTCCGACCGCGTCCGCTTTCGAACGCGGAAGTCTACGGAGCGCTGGGCCCCTCCACCAAACCCGATCGGGTCAGCAGTCGCAGGCCGTGATGAGCGTCTCCACCTCCTCGGACAGCGCCCGCGCCAATCGGTCCAGGTCCCGGACGGCCTCGGCGTCGGCGACCAGGCCGAAGTGGACCCTGCCGCGGTAGGTGGAGATCGCGACGGCCAGGGACTGGCCGTGGGCGAGCGGGGCGTAGGGATAGACCTCGGTGAGCGGGTTCCCACCGAGCTTCATGCCGAGGCTCGGCAGGGGCACGCTGGTCACCAGGATGTCGAACCAGAGCCGCGCGGCCTGGCCGGCCAGGGGCCCGCCGATCCGGTGGCCGAGGGCGGGGACGTGGTCGGCGAGCAGGGCGACGGCGCCGGCGCCCCGGCCCGGCCCGGCGTCCTTGTTGCGGTTCATGGCGGCGCGCACGCTGCCCAGCCGGCCGACCGGGTCGGGGTCGTCGACGGGCAGCCGCACCAGGTACCCGGAGAGGCGGTTGCCCTGCGGGTGGGCGGTGCGGGGGCGGCGCTGGGAGACGGGGATCAGCGCGCGCGGGGCGACGCCCGCGCTGCCGTCGCCGCGCTCGTCGAGCCAGCGGCGCAGGGCGCCGGCGACGACCGCGATGAGCACGTCGTTGACCGTGCCGCCGACGACCTTGCGGACGCGGTGCACGTCGTCGAGGTCGACGGCCACGCCGGCGGTGCGCCGGGTGCCGGTCGGAGCGGCGGTGAGGGCGGCGCTGGACCGCTTGGCGAGGGTGTGGACGGCGACGGAGGCGCCGATGTCGAGGGCGCGGCCCACATGGGTGAGGGCCCCCAGCAGCCGGTGCGGGAGCCGGCGCGCGTCGGGCCGGTGGTCGCGGGCCGGCTCGGCGGGACGGGGCCGGCGCTCGGGCAGGTCCATGGGGTCGAGGACGGCCGCGGCCAGCATCAGCGCGCGCAGGCCGTCGGCGAGGGCGTGGTGGAACTTGAACAGCACGGCGAAGCCGTCGCCCCCCTCCCCCGGCAGGACGTGGGCCTCCCACGGCGGGCGGCCGCGCTCCAGCGGGCGCTCCATGAGCCGGCCGGCCACGCTCTGGAAGTCGGCGGCGGGAGGGTGCAGCCGCACATGGTGCAGGGGGTCGAAGTGTGGGTCGGCCTCGCGCACCGCGCCCCCGAAGGAGAGCGGCTGCCAGACGTCCCGGATCCGCATGCGCAGGCCGGTCACGGCGGCCGCCCGCGCGGCGAGCAGGTCCGCGGCGTGCGCGGCCGCGGTCGGCGAGGGCGCGGCGAAGACACCGAGCGCGCCGAGGTGCATGGGGTGCTCGGGGGACTCGATGTTCCAGAAGGCCAGGTCCAGGGGTGCCAGCAGATCGTCAGGGGTCACGGGCCTGCCTCGCGTCGACGGCGGATGGGTCAGCCAGTCAAGCGCCGCGAGCGATTACGGTCAAGGACGGTCGCGCTACGCACAGTTAACGCTGGATTAAGTTCACGGCACCTGCTGGCCCTTTCCCAGGGCGATCACCCCGCCCGGGGACACCGTGTACAGCTCCGCGTCGCGCTCCGGATTCACCCCGATGGTCGCACCCGGCGGCACCTGGACGTTCTTGTCCAGGACCGCTCCGCGCACCACCGCGCCCCGCCCGATGTGGACGTTGTCGTGCAGGATCGAGCCCTGCACGACCGCCCCCGGATCGACCACCACCCCCGGCGACAGCACGGAGCGGGTGACCTGCCCGCGGATGAGGCAGCCCGCGCTGATGATCGACTCGCCGGCGATGCCGCCCGCGTTGAAACGGGCCGGGGAGAGCTGGTTGGAGTGGGTGTAGATGGGCCAGCTCCGGTTGTACAGGTTGAAGGCCGGACGCTCGGCGATCAGGTCCATGTGGGCGTCGTAGTACGCGTCGAGCGTGCCGACGTCGCGCCAGTAGCCCTGGTCGCGGCTGGTCTCGCCGGGCACGTGGTTGTCGCTGAAGTCGTAGAGCTGCGCCTCGCCGCGCCGGGTGAGCTGGGGCAGGATCGAGCCGCCCATGTCGTGGACGGAGGACTCGTCCTCGGCGTCGCGCTGGAGCGCCTCGATGAGGGCCTTGGTGGTGAAGAGGTAGTTGCCCATCGAGGCGAACACGGTCTCCGGGTCGTCGGCGAGGCCGGGCGGGTCGGCGGGCTTCTCCAGGAACCGCTCCACGATCTGCCCGTCCGAGCCCGGCGTGATCACCCCGAAGGACGACGACTCGGCGCGCGGCACGCGGATCCCGGCCACCGTCACGCCCGCCCCGCTGTCGATGTGCTGGGTGAGCATCTGCCGCGGGTCCATACGGTAGACATGGTCGGCACCGAACACCGCCACGTACTCCGGCTGTTCGTCGTGGACCAGGTTCAGCGACTGCAGTATCGCGTCGGCGCTGCCGAGGTACCAGCGCGGGCCGAGCCGCTGCTGGGCCGGCACCGGGGTGACGTAGTTGCCGAGCAGGCTGGACATCCGCCACGTGGTGGTGATGTGCCGGTCCAGCGAGTGCGACTTGTACTGCGTCAGGACGCAGATGCGCAGGATGTCGGCGTTGACGAGGTTGGACAGGACGAAGTCGACGAGCCGGTACGTGCCGCCGAAGGTGACCGCTGGTTTCGCCCGGTCCGTCGTGAGGGGCATCAGGCGCTTGCCCTCACCGCCCGCCAGCACGATCCCGAGAACCGAAGGCCCTCCACGACGCATGGCCGCTCCCCTCACCCTGGTTGACACCATGACTTCCCCGCACGGGGCGCCCTACGCCTGTTTGACGATCTCCTCGTACAGCCGGACCGTGCGCCGGGCCACCGCGTCCCAGCCGAACTCCGCGACCGCGCGGGCCCGTCCGGCCTCGCCCATGCGGCGGCCGGCCCGCGGATCGCCGAGGACCGAGTCGAGCGCCCGCGCGAGACCGGCCTCGAAGTCCTCGTCCACGGTGACCAGCACCCCCGTCTCGCCGTCCTCCACGACCTCGGGGATGCCGCCGACCCGCGAGGCCACGACGGGCGTGCCGCACGCCATCGCCTCCAGGTTGACGATGCCGAGGGGTTCGTACACCGAGGGGCAGACGAACACCGCGGCGTGGGTGAGGAGTTGGACGACCTCCGGGCGCGGCAGCATTCGCGGGATCCAGTGCACGCCGTCCCGGGCCCGGCCGAGCTCCTCGAACAGCTCACGGAACTCGCGGTCGATCTCGGGCGTGTCGGGGGCGCCCGCGCACAGGACGACCTGCGCGGCCGGGTCGATGTCCCGCACGGCGCGCAACAGGTGCGGAACGCCCTTCTGGCGGGTGATGCGCCCGACGAACAGCACGTACGGCCGGGACGGGTCGAGGCCGATCCGGGCGAGGGCGTCGGTGCCGTGGTCGGGCCGGTAAAGGGTCGTGTCGATGCCGTTGTGCACGACGTGGACCCGCTCCGGGGCGAGGTTCGGATAGCAGGCCAGGATGTCCTCGCGCATCGCGCCGGAGACGGCGATCACCGCGTCGGCGGCCTCGACGGCGGTCCGCTCGGCCCAGCTCGACAGGGCGTACCCGCCGCCGAGCTGCTCGGCCTTCCAGGGGCGCAGGGGCTCCAGCGAGTGGGCGGTCAGCACGTGCGGGACGCCGTGGAGCTCCTTGGCGAGGTGGCCGGCGAGGTTGGCGTACCAAGTGTGCGAGTGGACCAGTTCGCGGCCCTGGAGCGCGGCGGCCATGGCGAGGTCGACGGAGAAGGTGCGCAGCGCGTCGTTGGCGCCGTCGAGGGCGGACCAGGGGCGGTGGCGCAGGACGCCGGCCGTCCGGTCCGCCGAGGACACCTCGCCCCAGCAGTGCACCTCCAGGTCGACCAGCTGGCGCAGTTCGCGGGCGAGGAATTCGACGTGGACCCCCGCACCGCCGTACACGTCCGGGGGATACTCCCGGGTCAGCAGTCCCACTCGCACCCGGAACCCCCCATTCTCCGCGGCCGGTTCCTTCATGGTCACCCAGACGGGGCGCGGGGGGAAGAGCGCGGGGGCCGAACGAGGCAGCAGTCGCCGCAGACGCCCCCGCCGGGCACCCGGTAGTAGAGGCAGCAACTGCGGCGCCGGAACGCCGTCCCCGTGAGGGTGCCGGTGCCGGCGAGCAGCGGGTGGGTGAGCAGCTCCGCGGTGAGGGTGCGGGCCCGGTCGGCGGCGTCGGGGCGGCCGTGGGCGTGCGCCCACCGCTCCAGCAGCCGGGCGGCGCCGGCCAGGGCCGAGGCGGCGTTGCCCCGCAGCAGGCCCGGCGCGACCGGGTGGCGGGCGCGCAGGGCCGCCGCCAGGGGGGCGAGGTGACCGTGCAGGACGGTGTCGGCCAGGGTCGTCGTGTCGCCGGGCAGGGGGCGGACCCGCGTCAGCCACAGGTCGTCGGGGGCGCTGCCGTCCGGGTTCCAGCGCAGCAGCCGCGGATCCGTGTCGGGGACGGCGCCGTACAGGGCGGCGCAGCCGAGCGTCACCGACCACAGCCGTGCCGCGAGCCCCTGGTGCGCCACCGACGCGGCGACGCGCGTCTCGGGGGCGCGCAGCGCGCCGGACACCTTGCGGACGCGGAAGGCCAGGGGTTCGCCGTACGGCTCGGACGGCCGGTTCGCGTAGGCGTCGGCGAGGGTCGGCGGGGGCGGGAGCGACGCGGCCGGGGGCGGTGTCGTGCGCAGGGCGAAGAAGCCGCCGAGCGGGCGGAGCGCGGCGAGGTCGGGGTCGAGGTCCACGACGGGCAGTAGTACCAGGGGAGCCGGGGGCGGCGGTCGGGGGGATCCCCGAGACCGCCCCCACCCTGGGGAGGACGGCGGGACCGTCGTACTCCATCGGCAGTAGGACCCGATCGGTGCTCAGGGACGACGACGGGGAACAGATCGACAGGGCAATGTGTTCCCCATGAAAGCCGACCGCTCGCCGCGCCGGGCCCGACGCGCCCGCCTCCCGCAGAGGAGCAGCTCATGAGCGCCCTCGCGTTGTCCGTGCTTCTGTCCCTCGTGTCCGCCGTCGCCTACGCGGCGGGGGCGATCGTGCAGGAGCAGGTCGCGGTGTCCTCGCCGGGCGAGCAGTACGCGCCGCTGCGGCGGCCGGGCTGGTGGGCGGCGGTGGCGCTGAACGGTCTCGGCGGTGTGCTCCACGTGGTGGCGCTGGCGTACGGCCCCCTCAGTCTGGTGCAGCCGCTGGGCGCGCTGACCATCGTGGTGGCGCTGCCCATGGCGGCGCTGTTCGTCGGCCGCAGGGCCGGGGCGACGGCCTGGCGGGGCGCGATCATGGCGACGATCGGCCTGGCGGGTCTGCTGTCGCTGGTCGGTGCCGCCGACGCGCAGTCGCTGAACACCCCGCAGCGGGTGGCCGCGGCCGTGGTCACGGCCGGCGCGGTGGTGGCGCTGACGATCGCCGGACGGGCCGCGCACCGGCACCCCGCGGTACGCAGCATGCTGCTGGCGACCGCGTCCGGTGTGGCCTTCGGCATGTCGTCGGTGTTCACCAAGACCGTCGCGGTCGACTGGACCGGCGGTGTGTCGGCGGCCGACGTGCCCTCCCTCGCGGTGATCGGGGTCCTGGCCACGGCAGGCATGCTGCTGTCGCAGGCCTCCTACCGCAGCGGCGGTCTCGCGGCTCCGCTGGCCACGCTGACCGTGGTGAACCCGGTGGTGGCGGCGGCGGTCGGGATCACGATGTTCGGCGAGACGTTCCGCTACGGCACCACGGGCACCGTCCTCGCGCTGGGGTGCGGGGTGGTGGCGGCGGGCGGCCTGATCCTGCTGACGACCGAGCGCCTGCGGGAGACACACGCTCCGGCCCCTGCGAAGACGGCGGCCTCGGCGGCCGGAGCGGCCGCGGCCCCTGCGAAGACGGTCACCCCGGCGACCGCCGCGGAGCTATTGGAGAAGATCGACGGCCTCCACGGTGTCGGCGCGCCGGACGGGGTCGACGCGACCGTCGGGACGGCCGGGACCGGCGGGCTCGCGCGAAGCGGTGCGCCGGACGGGATCCGCGGGACGGACCGGATGGACGGCCTCGACGAACTCACCGGGATCGACGAACTCACCGGGGTCGACGCGATCGACGAACTCGCCGGCATCGACGCGGTGGCCCTCGTACCGGCGGCCCGCACCGAGGTGTCCGGGGTCGCGGAGAGGTTGTTCGACCCGGTGCCGGCCCTCGACCGGCACCGGGTGCGCGTCAAATCCTGACGCCGCCGGCCCGCAGGTAGGCCAGCGGGTCGATGTCGCTGCCGAAGCCGGGCCCCGTCCGCACCTCGAAGTGCAGATGCGGGCCCGAGCTGTTGCCGGTGGAGCCGGAGCGGCCGATGCGCTGGCCGGCGCCGACCGACTGACCGTCCCGGACGGAGATGGCCGACAGGTGCGCGTACTGCGAGTAGCGGCCGTCGGCGTGCCGGATGACGACCTGGTAGCCGAAGGAGCCGCCCCAGCCCGCGGTCACGACCTCGCCCGAGGCGACGGCCTTCACCGAGGTGCCGGTGGGCACCGGGAAGTCGACGCCCGTGTGGTAGCCCTTCGACCAGGACGAACCCCGCGCGTGGTAGGCCGTGCCCGCGTCGGCGCTGACCGGCGCGACGAGGCCACGGGTCTCGGTGGCCTTGCGGCCGGACTGCCGGGAGGTGTCGGTGGCCTTGCGGCCGGACTGCCGGGAGGCGTCGGAGCCGGCCTTCTGCGACCGCGAGCCGGAGCCGGCCTTCTCCGACCGGGATCCGGAGCCGCCCGGGGCCGGGGCGGTGGACGGGGCCGCCTGGGCGCGCACGTTCAGCCTCTGACCCGGCACGATCAGGTCGGGGTCGCTGCCGATGATGGTGCGGTTGGCGGCGTACAGGCGCTGCCAGCCGCCCCTCACGTCCTGCTCGTCGGCGATCCCGGAGAGGGTGTCGCCGCGGACGACGGTGTACATCTCGGCGGTGCCGGCGCGCGACTGGGGCGTGCTCTGCGGCTGCACGTCCTTGAGCGTGGTCCGCGCGGACTTCGCCTCGGCCTTCTTCTCGGTCTTCTGTGCGGCCTGCCGGCCCGAGGACTGCCCGGACGGGTGGACGTCGGGCGTGTCACCGCCCCGGGTCAGTCCGGCCCGCACCGAGCAGGCGGGCCAGGCACCCGGCCCCTGGCCGTCCAGCACCTTCTCGGCGACGGCTATCTGCTGGTCCTTGGTGGCGAGGTCGGCGCGGGGCGCGTATCTCGTGCCGCCGTACGCCTCCCAGGTGGACTGGGTGAACTGGAGGCCACCGTAATAGCCGTTGCCGGTGTTGATGTTCCAGTCGTTGCTCGACTCGCACGCGGCCACCTTCTCCCAGGTGTCCACGTCGGCAGCCTGGGCGGCCCCGGCTCCGATCAGCGGAATCGCCATGCCGGCGCCGCCCGCCGTGACGGTGAGTGAGGCACGGTTGATCCTGTTGGGCTGATACCGGCGGTGCCGGCCGCGTACGGCCATGGAGGTCCCCCTCGACATGCGTCAGGAGGGGCAAAAGTAAGGGCTGCTAACAGGCCGTGACAAGGCGACTATCGGCCGCCCTGGCTCAACTGAAGCGGGTGGCACACCGGTTGCGCACCCGCTGCGCCGGGGCACGCGACCCGGTGCCGCCTACGTGCGGCCGACGCACCGGCGCGCAAGGATGGTCGGCGGGACGACACCGGTTCCGGTTCCGACCGCGGCGGCACGGACGACACCGGCGGACCAGTACCGCACTCCACGAGCACAGGATCCTTGAGGAGCAACACCGTATGAGCACTTCAGCCCAGATCGGCGTCACGGGACTCGCGGTGATGGGCCGCAATCTCGCCCGCAACTTCGCGCGCAACGGTTACACGGTCGCGGTGCACAACCGGACGGCGTCGCGCACGCACGCCCTGGTGGAGGAGTTCGGTCACGAGGGCGACTTCGTGGCGGCGGAGACCGCCGAGGAGTTCGTGGCGGCGCTGGAACGGCCCCGCCGGCTGGTGATCATGGTGAAGGCGGGTGAGCCGACGGACGCGGTGATCAAGGAGTTCGCCCCGCTCCTGGAGTCGGGAGACATGATCATCGACGGTGGCAACGCGCATTTCGCGGACACCCGGCGCCGGGAGCGCGAGCTGCGCGAGCGGGGCATCCACTTCGTCGGCACGGGCATCTCGGGCGGCGAGGAGGGCGCGCTGCACGGGCCGAGCGTCATGCCGGGCGGCTCCCCGGAGTCGTACGCCTCGCTCGGTCCGATGCTGGAGAGGATCTCCGCGAAGGCGGCGGACGGCTCGCCCTGCGTGACGCACGTGGGTCCGGACGGCGCCGGGCACTTCGTGAAGATGGTGCACAACGGCATCGAGTACGCCGACATGCAGCTGATCGGCGAGGCGTACCAGTTGCTGCGGGACGTGGCCGGCTACTCCCCCGCCGAGATCGCGGACATCTTCCGCACCTGGAACACCGGCCGGCTCGACTCGTACCTGATCGAGATCACCGCCGAGGTGCTGTCGCACGTGGACGCGGCGACGGACGGGCCGTTCGTGGACGTCGTCGTGGACCGGGCCGAACAGAAGGGCACCGGTCGCTGGACCGTGCAGATCGCGCTGGACCTCGGCGTACCGGTGTCGGGCATCGCGGAGGCGGTGTTCGCCCGGTCGCTGTCCGGCCACGCGGCACTGCGGAAGGCCTCCGGCGGGCTGCCCGGGCCGAAGCCGTCCCCGCTGGACCGGGCGGAGGCACAGACTTTCGCCGACCGGGTGGAGCAGGCGCTGTACGCCTCGAAGATCGTGTCGTACACCCAGGGCTTCCACGAGATCGCCGCCGGCAGTGAGGAGTACGGCTGGGACATCGACCTCGGCGCGGTGTCGGCGATCTGGCGCGGCGGCTGCATCATCCGCGCGGCCTTCCTCGACCGTATCCGCGCCGCGTACGACGCCCGCCCGGACCTGCCGAGCCTGCTGTCGGACGAGACGTTCGCCCGGGAGATCGGCGACGCGCAGGACTCCTGGCGCGAGGTGCTGGTGTCGGCGACGCTCCAGGGCGTCCCGACCCCGGGCTTCGCGGCGGCGCTCGCCTACTACGACGCGCTGCGCGCCGAGCGGCTGCCCGCGGCGCTCACGCAGGGGCAGCGGGACTTCTTCGGGGCGCACACGTACCGCAGGGTGGACCGGGAAGGGGCCTTCCACACGTTGTGGGGCGGGGACCGGTCGGAGGTCGAGGCGTAGCGGAGCGGGGTCCGGTCAAGGACCCGGCCGGAGGGATCAACTCGGCTCGGGTCCGGCTCGGGTCGGCTCGAGTGGGCGGCTCGCGCCTCGGGCCGAGTGCGGCCCGGTCGCGCGCGGGCCGAGCGCGCGCGGGCCGAGCGCGGTCCTCCGTGCCGTGGAGTGCCGCATTCCCGACGGCCGGCCGGGGGGGCGGGGCGAGGGGTGGTCCCGCACACGGCCGCCGGGCAGGGCGGCGGGCAGAAGGCGACGATGCCCTCCCACACCGGGGACCGCGTTGACGGTGCCGCACGCCGGGCCGGCCGGCGTGCGGTGGCGTCCCGGCGGACCGGTCGGCGGCGCGGTGGCGTCCCGGCGGACCGGCCGGCGGACGAAGCGCCGGCGGGGCAGGAGGGCGGGCGGACCGACGGTGGGCGGCACTCCCGGCCGCCCACCGCTGCTCGTCCTCTTTCCGCTCGTCCACGTGGGTCAGGTGAGCGGAGGGCCCGGCTCCGGGTTCGGGGCGGGTTCCGGTCCCGGGGGGATGGGGGACGGGGAGGGGTCCGGCGGCGGACCCGGGTGCGGTGGGGCCGGCGGGGTCGGGCCGGGCGAGGGGGTCGGGTCGGGACCGGGCGGCGACGGCGGCGGGGTCGGGTCGGGACCCGGAGGCGGCTCGGGGGGCGGCACCGGGGTGGGGTACGGATCCGGACCCGGCGTCGGCGGGGGTTGCACGGGGTCGGGGTACGGGTTGGTCATCAGGTCCTCCGGCCAGTGGTGAAGCGTGGCTCTGGACTACTCCCCCGCGTACCCGGGTCCGGCGCGGACAGTCACCCGGTGGTGGCAGCGGGTGCGCCGCTCGGGCCTGTGCGCTCGCGCGTGCGCCCGGCCGGGCCCGTGCGCCGGCGGAGTCAGCCGCGGCGCGCCGCCCGCGCACCCGCCGCCAGACCCGGGCGGGGGCTCGACAGCACCGGCACCCCGGTGCGGACGTGGTCCTGGGCGGGCGTCATGGAGGCCTGGGCGAGGACGATCGCGTCGGCGTCGCGGACGGCGTCGGCCGCGGCGGCGACCAGGCGGGCACAGGCGTCCGTGTCGCCCGTCTCGAAGCGGTCCCAGGCGTCGTCGACGAGGACCGGGCGGACGGTGACGGTGCGGCCCGCGCGGGCGGCCTCCTCCTCCAGCAGCTCGGTGGTCGGGCCGAAGGTGCTCGCGACCGTGGCCAGAACGACGACGCGCGGGCCCTCGGCCACCGCGGCGGCGGCCATCGGCCGGTCGACCCGCAGCACCGGGACGGGCGCCCGGGTCGCCTCGGCCACCGCTCCGAGCGTGGAACAGGTGCACAGCACGGCCCCCGCTCCTTCGGCGACGGCGCGATCCAGGAGGGCGCGGACGTCGTCCGCGACCGCGTCGGGGCCGTGCCGGCGCGCCCGGGCCAGCAACTCGGCGTCGACGACGTGCCGCAGCTCCAGGTCCGGGTGGTGGGCGTCGCGCAGGGCGTCGAAGACCGGAACGTGGGCGGGTGAGGTGTGCAGCAGGGCGAGCGCCGTCATCAGAACCGGCCCGGGTGCGCGCGAAGCCAGTCCTTGGCGGCGCCCAGCAGGTCGGGGTCGGCGGCCGGCGCCTCCTCGGGGTGGCGCGCGGCCCACTTCACGACGTACGGGCACAGCGGCGCGACGGGGATCCCCTCGCGCGCGGAGATGCCGTACAGCTCGCGCGCCAGGGAACCGGCGATACCCCGGCCCTCGTGGGCCGGTTCGACGACGGTGTGCACCGGGACGAGGGCGCGCCCGGGCGACTCCAGCACGAAGTACTCGATGCGGCCCACGACGTCACCGCCGTCGCCGACGGCCTCGAGGCGGCCGACCGCCCGGTCGTCGCGGATGTCGAAGTCGCTCATGGGCTCGCTCCTGGTACGTCGGTCAGGCGGACACCGCCTGCGGGCTGCGCTCCTGGTCGGAGCCCGGCACCGGCTCCGAGGGGTCGCTGCCCAGGGCCACGATCCGGTTGTCGCCGTCCACGTGCACGACCTTCGGCCGCAGCGCCCGCGCCTCGGCGTCGGTGACCTGAGCGTAACTGATGATGATCACAAGATCCCCGGGGTGGACGAGGTGGGCGGCGGCTCCGTTGATGCCGACGACGCCCGACCCGCGCTCCCCCTCGATGACGTACGTCTCCAGCCGGGCCCCGTTGGTGATGTCCACGATGTGGACGAGTTCACCGGGCAACAGATCGGCGGCGTCGAGCAGATCGGCGTCGATGGTCACGGAGCCGACGTAGTGCAGGTCGGCCTGGGTGACGGTGGCACGGTGGATCTTGGACTTGAACATGGTGCGCAGCATGTTGGACTCCCGAAAGACGGCTCCCTGCCAGCTTTCTGCAGGTCAGGGGCGTCGCTCACTGTACACGGGCACGCGTCGAACTCGAAGGTGTCGAGGAACATCGGCTGACTCTGCGACAAGGCTCTCTGCCTGCACTTTTACGAGAGCCCGGCTGCCGTGGCAGCACTGATCCGGCATCTGTCAGGACAGCCGTTTCGGAATGTTCAGGCACTGATGCCGATCAGCTGCCGCGTTACCTGATGATGCATCAGATGAATGGGCGGGCCTCTCAGCACGCAAGTGCGATGTATCGGCCGCTGAGGGAGCTGGTGGGCGCCACGCGGCAGTTGTCGCCGTCGGCGCAGGAACCTCTTCGATTACGGGCGGTGACCGCGTTTGTGGTGGGCCGGTTCGCAAGGATGTCGCGGCGGTGTTCCGGGGGTCACTCAAGGCGGTGGACAACTCGGTGGGCGAAGAGGCTGACAGGCGGGCTCAAGGCGACGGTTCGGCATCGTGCCGCTCGCCCTACCGCTTCAGCTCGACGTCGAGGAACTTCAGCGCCGAAGTGACGAGCATGAGCCCGTAGACCGCGTCGATCCGCGAGTACTGCGTACGGGACACGCCGTGCGCACTCGGGTGCGTGCCTGCCGAACACGCGCGGGGACCGGGTCGCCGTTCTTCGGCCAGTACTCGGCGTGTGCGCACCAGACCGGAGTACGGGGCCGCGAGCACGGCCGCCACCCGCGCCTGGGCCCCCGAAGGCCTCGACGAACAGCTGACGTTGACCGACCTCACCGCCCACCGAAGAGGGGCGTCGCCTCACACCGGTTGCCAGATCCGGGCGAGCGTCGAGGCGGTGAGAAGTTGTTCGGGGTGCCCCTGCCCCGCCAGCTGACCGTCGCGGAGCAGGAGGCACGCGTCCGCCGAGCGTGCGGCTTCCAGGTCGTGGGTGGCCTGGACGACGGTTTTGCCGTCGGTGACCAGCTCCGTCAGCAGTGCGGCGATCCGGTCCCTCGCTTCGGGGTCCAGGCCGGTGGTCGGTTCGTCCAGGAGGAGCAGGTCCGACTCCTGGGCGAGTCCTTGGGCGATCAGGACGCGTTGCCGCTGCCCGCCGGAGAGTTCTCCGAGTTGGCGGGTGGCGAGGTCGGTGATGCCGAGCCTCTCCATGGACTGGTCCACGGTGGCGCGGTCCTGCCGGGTCAGTCGGCGCCACGGCCCGCGGTCGCTCCAGCGTCCCATCTCCACTGTCCGCCTGACCGTGAGCGGCAGTGCGTCAGTGACGGCACTGCGCTGGGGGACGAACGCCGGCGGCCGGTCGCCGGAGTGGTGGAGTCGGCCCGATGTGGGTTGGATCACTCCGGCCATGACTCCGAGCAGGGTGGACTTCCCGCTGCCGTTCGGGCCGACGAGCGCCGTGATCGCCAACCCCGGTATCTCGGCGTCGAGTTGACGCAGAACAGGGCGGCCGGGGTATCCAGCGGAGAGCTCTGTGAAGCGGACCCGGGGCGTCCGGATCTCGGCGACGACGGGAGAGGGGCCCTGTGATTTGAACATGGTTTTCATTATAGTTCGTTTACATGGATTGGTTGACGGGTCCCTTCGAGGTGACCTTCGTGCAGAGGGCGCTGTGGGGCGGAATGCTGGTGTCGGCGATCTGCGCTCTGGCCGGCACCTGGGTGGTGCTCAGGGGAATGGCCTTCCTCGGGGACGCCATGTCGCACGGGCTGCTGCCCGGTGTCGCGCTCGCCGCGCTGTTCGGCGGCAACCTGCTGGTGGGGGCGCTGCTGAGCGCGGCCGTCATGACCGTCGGCGTCACGGCCCTCGGCCGCACCCCGCGGCTGTCTCAGGACACGGGTATCGGACTGCTGTTCGTGGGGATGCTGTCGCTGGGTGTGATCATCGTGTCGCGGTCTCAGTCCTTCGCCGTCGACCTGACCGGGTTCCTCTTCGGTGACGTCCTCGCCGTCCGCGAGCAGGATCTGGTGCTGCTGGGGGTGGCGCTGCTGCTGGCACTGGCCGTCGCGGTCCTCGGTCACCGGGCCTTCCTCGCCCTGGCCTTCGACTCGCGCAAGGCCCAGACGCTCGGCCTGCGGCCCCGTCTGGCCCACGCCGTGTTGCTCGGCTTGCTGGCGCTGGCCATCGTGGCCTCCTTCCACATCGTGGGCACGCTGCTGGTGCTCGGCCTGCTCATCGCCCCGCCGGCCGCAGCGCTGCCCTGGGCGCGCAGCGTGCGGGGTGTCATGGCCCTCGCGGCGCTCCTCGGCATCACCGCCACCTTCGGCGGCCTGCTGCTGTCCTGGCACCTGAGCACCGCGGCCGGCGCGACCATCTCGGCCCTCGCGGTGAGCCTGTTCTTCCTCTCACATCTGGCATCCGCTCTCCGGCACCGCCGCCGTGCGCGCCTTCTCGGCGCTCACGCCACAGCGACCGACTGAAAGAACCTGAGGCGATCCCTTTGCACGTCCGAAGAAGCGTCATACCCTGGGCGCCCACCGCGCTCGTGGCGATCTCCCTGCTCACCACGAGTTGCGCGAGCCACGACGACACCGCCTCCGCCCCGCGGGCCACCGCCTCGGCCTCCGCCCCGCACGGCTACGTCGAGGGGGCCCAGGAGAAGGCCGAGCAGCAGTCGCGGCTGCTGCTCAACGACCCGGCCACCGGCGACACCGCGGTCCTCGATCTCATCACCGGGAAGACACACAAGGTGTCCCGGACGACGGGCACCACCGAACTCACCACCGACGGCCGCTTCGGCTACTTCCACACCGCGGACGGAACCCACGTGCTCGACGGCGGCGCCTGGATGGTGGACCACGGCGACCACGTCCACTACTACCGCGCGGCGATACGTGACGTGGGCCGGCTGCCCGCAGGCCCGGGCACCGAGGTCCGCAGCGACGCCGCCGTGACCGCGGTGACCGACGAGGACGGCCGCGCCCGGATCTACCGCCGGGCCGATCTGGAGAAGGGCAAGGTCGGCTCCGCCCGCACGCTTCCCGGGACGCACGCGGGAGCTGTCGTGCCGTACGCGGAGCACCTGCTGGGCGTCACGGACGACGGGAAGGTCGCGGTGTACGACCGCGAGGGCCGGCGGGGCGCGTCGCCGGACGCCCGGTGCGAGGAGGCGCGGGGCGACGCCGTCACCCGGCGCGGAGTCGTCCTCGGCTGCGCCGACGGCGCTCTGCTCGTCCGTGAAGCCGACGGCGAATTCACCGCCCAGAAGATCCCGTACGGCAGCGACGTACCCGAAGCGGAACGGGCCAGGGCCTTCCGGCACCGGCCCGGCAGCGACACGCTCACGTCGCCGGCCGGAAGCCGGGCCGTGTGGGTCCTGGACGTCACCGAGCGCATGTGGACACGAACCAGGACCGGGCCCGTCGTCTCCGCCAACACCGCAGGCGAGGGCTCCGTCCTGATCGTCCTGGAGACCGACGGAGCACTCCACGGCTACGACATCGCCACCGGCAAGCAGGTCTCCAGGACGAAGCCGCTTCTGACGGGGGCCCCCGAGACCCGTACCGACGCGAACGCGGGACCGGTCATCGAGGTCGACCGCAGCCGCGCCTACCTCAACGACCCCAAGGGAAAACGCGTGTACGAGGTCGACTACAACGACAACCTGCGCCTCGCCCGCACCTTCGACCTGGACATCAAGCCGGCCCTGATGGTGGAGACCGGACGATGACCACAAGGACGCGAGGCTCGCGGCGGCCCCGCACCCTCCTGCTGGTCCTGCTCACCCTCGCCCTGGCCGGTGCCGGCACCGGCTGTACGAGCAGCGACGACCGGCCCCGGGTGGTCGTGACGACCAACATCCTGGGCGACATCACCCAGCAGATCATCGGCGACGAAGCCGACGTCACCGTGCTGATGAAGCCGAACGCCGACCCGCACTCCTTCGGCCTGTCCGCCGTGCAGGCCGCCGACCTGGAGCGCGCCGACCTGGTGGTCTTCAACGGGCTGGGCCTGGAGGAGAACGTATTGCGGCACGTGGACGCCGCCCGCGAGGCAGGGGTGGCCACCTTCGAGGCCGGCAAGGCGGTCGACCCGCTCACCTTCCAGGCGCATGACGACGGCGGCCCCGAGGAGGACGCCGGGCAGCCCGACCCGCACTTCTGGACCGACCCCGACCGCGTCCGCAAGGCCGCCCGTCTGATCGCCGACCAGGTTGTCGAGCACGTGGACGGCGTGGACAAGCAGACGATCCGCGCCAACGCCGAACGCTACGACGCGCAACTCGACGACCTCACCACCTCGATGGAGAAGTCCTTCGACCGCATACCCGAACATCGGCGCGCGTTGGTGACCAACCACCACGTCTTCGGCTACCTCGCCGAACGCTTCGGCTTCCGGGTGATCGGCGCGGTGATCCCGAGCGGTACGACGCTGGCCTCACCCAGCTCCTCCGACCTGCGCTCCCTCACCCAGGCCATGCGCAAGGCAGGAGTCCGGACCGTATTCGCCGACTCCTCCCAGCCCAAGCGGCTGGCCGAGGTCCTGCGCACCGAACTGGGCGGCGGCGTGCGCGTCATCGAGCTCTACTCCGAATCGCTGACCGAAAAGGGCGAGGGTGCCGGCACCTACCTGCAGATGATGCGCGCCAACACCACCGCCATGACCGACGGCCTGACCGGCGCCTGAACCAGCCCGCCCCGCACATGAGCCCTGGCCGACCGGCCGCTCGAGCACACCCCCACCCACTGCCGCACCCGCGCGGCACAGAAAGGAACACACCGGTGAACAAGTCCATACGCAACAGAGCCTTCACGGGCACGGCCCTCGCCCTGGCGGCCTCTGCTGTTCTGACCGCATGCGGAGGGGAGGACGGCTCCTCGTCCGACGCGAAGGCCGAGGCAGCGCCGAGCAAGAAGGCCGTGGCGGTCAAGGACCCGGTGGTCGCCACGTTCGACGGCGGACTGTACGTCCTGGACGGCGAAAGCCTGAAGCTGGGTGGCACGATCGAGCTGCCGGGCTTCAACCGGCTCAACCCCGCCGGCGACAACTCCCACGTCATGGTTTCCACCGACGCCGGCTTCCGCGTCCTGAACGCCGCAGAACAGACCCTCACCAGCGTCGAGTACAAGGGCGCCAAGCCCGGTCACGTCGTCCAGCACGCCGGCAAGACGGTGCTCTTCACCGACGGCACCGGCGAGGTCAACGTCTTCGACCCCACCGACCTCAAGAGCGGCAAGAAGCCGGAAGGCCGCACCTACACCTCCGCCGAACCGCACCACGGCGTCGCCATCGAACTGACCAACGGCGAACTCCTCACCACCCTCGGCACCGAGGAGAAGCGCACCGGCGCCCTCGTCCTGGACAAGAACAACAAGGAGCTCCAGCGCAACGAGAAGTGTCCCGGCGTCCACGGCGAGGCCGCCGCCAAGGGCGAGGCCATCGGCATCGGCTGCGAGGACGGCATCCTGATCTACAAGGACGGCAAGTTCACCAAGGTCCAGGCCCCCGACGAGTACGGCCGCATCGGCAACCAGCGCGGCAGCGACACCTCGCCCATCCTCCTGGGCGACTACAAGACCGACCCGGAGGCCGAACTGGAGCGGCCGACCCGCATCTCCCTCATCAACACCGAGACCGCGAAGCTGCGCCTGGTCGACCTGGGCACCAGCTACTCCTTCCGCTCACTCGGCCGCGGGCCCCAGGGAGAGGCCCTCATCCTCGGCACCGACGGCGCCCTCCACATCATTGACCCGGAAACGGGCAAGGTGGACAAGAAGATCCCCGTCGTGGACGAGTGGCAGGAGCCGCTGGACTGGCAGCAGCCCCGGCCCACCCTCTTCGTACGCGACAACACCGCGTACGTCTCCGAACCGGGCAAGCGCAAGCTGCACGCCGTCGACATCGAATCGGGCAAGAAGGTCACCTCTGTGACCCTGCCGCACAGCACCAACGAACTCTCCGGCGTCGTCGCGGGCCACTGATCCTCCGACCTCGGTGAGGCCGTCCCACACCGGGCACTGGCTTGTCGTTGCCGCGCCGGTGCACCGTGGTCTCACCGAGGTGGTCCGAGCAGACCCGTCACCTTGGACGGGCCGCTGGGAGACGCGGGCCACGGGGGTTCCCCGGTTGCCAGAGCCGTGACTACGCGTCCAGGCCACATCCCGCGTCGCCGCAGGTCACGGTGCCTGGCCTCCGCACCGTGCTCGGGGCGGAAACGGCCCGATCGGCGGCGGACGGTGCGGCACCTCGAGGACGCGCACTCCCGGCATCGTGCCTTGGCGACGGGGGTGAGCCCGCCGCCCCTGGGCGACCGGGTCAGGGCGATGTGCCGGGCCCGGCCACGGCGACTGCGTCGCTCCGGGCGGTTGTGATCAGCCCTGCGGAGGCTGCCCGGGACCTCGCTGTGGTGCGGGTCGGCATGGTGAGTACGGCGAGGCAGCCGACGACCAGGCCGATGCCGGCCCACCCCAGCAGGGGCAGCCGTTCACCGACGACGAGGACGGCCAGGACGGCCGCGACGGCGGGTTCCAGCAGCGAGAGGGTGGTCGCGGTGCTGGCCGGCACGTGCGCCAGCCCCCAGCC
Source organism: Streptomyces sp. NPDC030143 (assembly GCF_055573695.1). Taxonomy (NCBI): domain Bacteria; kingdom Bacillati; phylum Actinomycetota; class Actinomycetes; order Kitasatosporales; family Streptomycetaceae; genus Streptomyces; species Streptomyces sp. NPDC030143. The sequence continues at coordinate 141,429 of NZ_JBVIAY010000005.1, read as the reverse complement.
GAACAGGATGTAGCCGGCGAGCATGGGCACCAGAGCCATGTAGGCGCCGACGGCCGCGTTGGACCAGGAGGCCAGGAGGGGGGCACCGGTGGCCGACAGCACCGGCATCAGCAGCAGCCCGCCGATCCCGAAGACGGTCCCCATCGCCGCACGGGAGGTGACACCCCGGCTGATCAGGCGGTGGGCAGCCCAGGAAAACAGGGCGTAGGTGAGCCCGGCCACCAGGCCGAGTCCCACACCGAGCACGGTCTCGCCCGCGGAGCGTGCGCCGGGACCGGAATGGGAGCCGACGGCTTCGGCCGCGCACAGCAGGACCGTCCCGGACAGGCCCAGAACGGCGCCGGTGATCCAGCGGCGCGTGAGGCGGCGCCCGTCGACTACACGCTCGATCAGGGCCGAGGCGAGCGGGGCCGAGCCGATCGACACGACCGTGCCGACGGCGACCCCGGCCAGGTGCATGGAGCTGTAGAACGCCAGGGGATAGGTCCCCACCGACAGCGCCCCCACCAGCACCGCGCCCTTGTGTGCACGCAGCCGAGGGCCCTCTCGGCGGATACGGGGGGCGGCGATGAGTCCCTGGAGGAGTCCGCCCAGGCCCATGGCCACGGCCCCGATCGCGAGCGGCCCCACTGCGGGGGCGAAGGTCGCGGCGGTGCCAGTGGTGCCCCACAGCACGGACGCGATCAGCACGCACACCGCCCCCACGCCCGTCGAGCCGGCCGTAGGTCCGACGGCCCGCGTCACAGCCGGTCCAGCAGGTCGGCCGCCATCGCCCGGGCGTGCTCAAGACGTGCCCCCGCACCCTCCAGGCCGGCCCGCGCCGTCGCTCCTTCCAGCAGGAACGACAGGTGTTCCGCCATGGCGCGGGCTTCCTCGGGCCGCCCCGGCAGCAGCTGATCAAGATGCCCGGCGAGCAGATCCTCGACCTCTTCCTTGTGCCGGCGCACCACGGCCCGCCCCGCGTCACCGGCAGGCAGCTCGGCGGCGGCATTCAGCAGGCCGCAGCCCCGGAAACCGTGCTCGTAGGCGAAGGCCGCATGATCGGCGTACGCGTCGAAGACGGCCAGCACGCCGCCGCGAGCGTCCTGTGCCCCTTCCAGTCTCCGCCTGTACAGGCCCAGCCACTCCTCGTGCCGCGCATCGAGGTAGGCCATCACCAGCTCGGCCTTGGAGGAGAAGTTGTTGTACAGGCTCATCTTCGCCACGCCCGCCTCGGCGGTGATCGTGTCGATCCCCGTCGCCGCCACGCCGTCCGCGTAGAAGCGCCGGGCTGCGGCAGCGAGCAGCTTTTCGCGCGCTGTCCTCATCACACCGCCTCTCTGTCACTAGGTAGGTCAGTCTACCTAATGGCCGGAAGGGCACCCGCTCGGCGTCGGCCTTCTCTCGCTGCGGCCCTTCACTTGGTACAGCTCAGCGCCAGTTCCGTTGCCGGTATCTGGTGCACCAGGTGTGGCGCCATCGAGGAATCGGGCGATGGCGACCTCGGCCCGTACGAGCCCCCACAACAAGCGCAGGTCAGTAGGGACGACCGCCAAGATGGTCGACAAACGACTATCTGGCGGCTATCTTGAGCCACCACGCGGCAGCGAGAGCAGGTCGTCCGATGGTCGACATACGACAATCCGGCGGTCAGTTTGAGCCACCACGCGGCATTCCGCCCATCCTGTTGCTCAGAAGGAGAGCCGGGCAGAAATGATCGAGATACATACGAGTCGCGCTGTTGGTCACTGCCACCGTGGTCAGCGATCGGGTCCCCGATCAGGTCATCCCCGACGCGGGAACAGGCGTTCCTGGACAGGACTCCTCCCCCTGCAGGTCGGCGAGTTCCGCCTCGGCCTCGCCACGGTGGTGCGGGTGGTGCCGGTGGTGCAGAACCACGTATGCCCGGGCGTCCCCGATGCCGAGGACCTGCTCGTCACCGACAGCGCGGACACGTCGCTGCGGCGGTGGCGGGTCGACGCCCGCGGATTCCTCGACTGACCGACCCCGGGACGACTCCCCCGGCCGAGCGCGAATCGACCGCCCCCCGTGAAGGAATACCTGACATGAGACTCAAGAACGTCGCGGCCCTGGTGACCGGCGCCAGCAGTGGCATCGGGCAGGCGGTGAGTTCCCACTTCCGCCGTGAGGGTGCGCGGCTGCTGCTCACCGGTCGCAGGGAGCGGCTCGACAGCGTTGAGCCCGACGACCTGTACATCCCTGGAGACCTCAATGACGAGGCGTTCGTCGAGCACCTGGCCAAGCAGGCCGCCGAGTCCCTCGGCACCGTCGACGTCGTCGTCCTCAACCACGGCCTGCAGGCCAGCAGTCCGCTCACCGAGATGGCCGTCGACGACGCGAAGGATGTGCTCGACAGCAACCTGCTCAGCGCGTTCCTGGTGATGAAGCACTTCGCGCCACTGATGCCTTCCGCAGGTGGCTCGTTCGTCTGTATCAGTTCACGGCTCGGCATGGTCGGCAAGCCCGGGGAAGTCCTGTACTCCGCCGCCAAGGGAGGCCTCATCATGCTCGCCAAGGGCGCAGCGATCGAATGGGCTCCCCGCAACATCCGCGTCAACGTCGTCGCTCCCGGCCTGACCGCCACCCCGATCATCGAAGCAGCGATCCAGCGCAGCGCCGATCCCGAGGCCTACCGCCGCGAGCGCGAGGGTCAGATCCCGCTGCAACGCCTCGCCACCCCTGAAGAGGTCGCCGACGCGGTCCTCTTCTTCGCATCATCGGAGTCGTCGTACATCACCGGAGCGGTCCTCCCGGTTGACGGCGGATACACCGCCTTCTGAGCACCCCCGCTTCTGTCGTACGTGAAGGTCGCGAACCGCGGGACCGGTCGAAGCGATGAGCGGATGCCATCCGGCACCCCACGGGGCCCAACGCCCAGTCCGACGGGTTCCTGACCATTCCCAGCCAGTGAGAAACACCACCCCTCCGGGATCTGAGCGCTCCCAGCGCCCTTCCCTTTGAGTAAGGAGCAGACCCATGCGAGTCAGCAGAAACGTGAGCGTCCCGATCGTCACTACGGCCCTGGCCCTCGCGCTCGCCGCGTGCGGGGCGAGCGGCACCGGGCAGAACGTGGGGGCGAAGAGCACGAAGCAGGGCGGGGGTTCCGGTGCGTCGGCCGAGCACACCGACGACATCTCGGTGGGCGTGAAGCCGGACGCGAAGGCGGTGAAGCTGCTGCCCGCGGCGGTGAAGGCCAAGGGCACGCTCTCGGCGGCCATGGACCTGACCAGCCCGCCCACCACGTTCATGGCGTCGGACAACAAGACCCCGATCGGGTTCAACCCGGACATGGCCCGGCTGATCGCCGCCAAGCTCGGCCTGAAGCTGCAGATCAACAACATCAAGTTCGACACCATCATCACCGGCCTGCAGGCCAACCGGTACGACTTCACCGCCTCCACCATGGGCGCCACCAGCGACCGGCTGAAGGTGCTCGACATGGTCAACTACTTCAAGGCCGGGACCGGAGTGTCCGTCCCCTACGGCAATCCGCAGAAGCTGGGCACCCACACCCTGTGCGGGCACCGCGTCGCCGTCCAGTCCGGCAGCACCGCGGAGCTGCAGTGGCTGCCCCAGCTGTCCAAGCAGGACTGTACGAGCAAGGGCAAGGCGGCCATCAAGGCGGTGACCCTGCCCAGCGTGAACGACGCGCTGACCCAGCTGGCCTCCAAGCGGATCGACGCGGTGATGTACGACTTCACCGGGCTTCAGTGGGCGGCCACGCAGCAGCCCAATACGTTCGAGGTCCTCAAGCCTTTGGTGGCCACCAAGACCGTGACCGTCGCGCTGAAGAAGGACTCGCCGCTGACGCCCGCGGTGCAGGCCGCCATCCAGTCGATCATCGACAGCCCCAAGTACGCCGAGGCGCTGGGCCGCTGGGGTTTCAAGGACCTGGGGATCACGACCGCGGCCATGGCCGTCCCGCAGGACTGACATGTCCACGGATCTGATCGGTACGAAGACCAGGAGCGGACCGGTGTCACAACTGCTGGCCGAAGAAAAGAAGCGCATCACGCCGAAACGTCCGCGCGACTACGTCGCCTGGGCCGTCGCGACAGCGATCGTCGCCGGTCTGGTGTGGACCACGGTGACCAACGAGAACTATCGCTGGCCGGTGGTGTTCAGCTACTTCACCACCGAGACCATCCTCAACGGCCTGCTGATCACGCTGCTTCTCACCGCGGCCAGCATGGCCCTGGGCACGCTGCTCGGGCTGATTCTGGCCGTGATGCGGATGTCGCACCTGCGGCCCGTCTCCGGGCTGGCCCAGCTCTACATCGCCTTCTTCCGCGGCACCCCGGTGCTCGTGCAGCTGATCTTCTGGTTCAACATCGCGGCGCTGTACCCGAACATTTCCATCGGCATCCCCTTCACCGACATCTCCACGCCGGTGAACGTGAACGCGATCATGACACCGATGACCGCGGCCGTCGTGGGGCTGACGCTGAACCAGGCCGCCTACATGTCCGAGATCATCCGCGGCGGGTTCGCCTCCGTCAGCCGCGGACAGCACGAGGCCGCCGAGTCCCTGGGCATGTCGGGATTCACCAAGCTCCGCCACGTGATCATCCCGCAGACCATGCCGGCGGTCATCCCGGCCACCGGCAACCAGGTGATCGGCATGCTCAAGGAAACCTCCCTGGTGAGCGTCCTCGGCGTCGCCGACCTGCTGCAGAGCGCACAGTCGATCTACTCCCGCAACTACCAGACCATCCCGCTGCTGATCGTGGCCAGCCTCTGGTACCTGATCATGACACTGGTGCTGAGCGTGCCGCAGTCCATGATCGAGCGCCGCTTCTCCCGCTCGACCAGGACGCGGCTCACCCCGGCCGCCACCCCGGCCGAGCCCGGGGCCGGCCAGCCCGTCCCCACCACGAGGGAGTCCCTGCTGTGAACGCCGACGGAACCATCGTCGCACGCAAACTGTGCAAGAGCTTCGGACGCCACCAGGTCCTGCGTGACATCGACCTGACCGTCGCAGCCGGAGAGATCTCCTGCATCATCGGCCCCAGCGGCTCCGGCAAATCAACCCTGCTGCGCTGCATCAACGGCCTGGAGACCGTCGACCGCGGAGTCCTGAAGGTCAACGGAGAGGACTTCGGCTACGTCGAGAAGGACCACGCCTACCACGCCGTCCGCCCCCAACGGCTGGCCGAACAGCGCACCCGCATCGGCATGGTCTTCCAGCAGTTCAACCTGTTCCCCAACATGACCGCCGAAAGCAACGTCATGTCCGGACCGGTACTGGTACAGAAGAAGAACCGCGAGGCCTGCCGGGAACAAGCGCGAGAACTGCTGGCCAAAGTCGGCCTCGAAGGGTGCGGCCACAAGTACCCCGCCCAGCTCTCCGGCGGCCAGCAGCAACGCGTCGCCATCGCCCGGGCGCTGGCGATGGAACCCACCATCATGCTCTTCGACGAACCCACCAGCGCACTGGACCCCGAACGCGTGGGCGAAGTACTCGCCGTCATGCGCGACCTCGCCGGCAACGGCATGACCATGCTGCTCGTCACCCACGAAATGGGCTTCGCCCGCGAGGTCGCCGACGAAGTGCTGTTCATGGACGAAGGCATCGCCGTCGAACGCGGCGACGCCCGCGAAGTCCTGGGCAACCCCCGCGAGAAACGAACCCAGGCCTTCCTCGAAAGAGTCCTGTAGCAGGGCACGGACCTGCGGCAGCGGTTCGGTAGCGCGCCCGGCCCGGCTTTCGCTCCAGTCAAAGCCGTCGTCTTCGGCGAGCTTGTGGACCTTGGCCGGGGTGGCGCCGATGCTGTGACCCGTGGTCCATGTCCAGGCCGCGGGCGGCGACCGGGCCGATGTGGATGCGAATGGCCGCCCCAGGGGCCGGGGCGGCCTGGTAGCCGAGTCCGGTGACGGCTTCGGCCAAGGGCCTGGATCGCTCCGTATGTGGCGCGTTCATCTGATGCGTGGGTGCACTCGCGCGAAGAACCCGATCCACCTCGTGCTCCACCGCAACCTGCGTCGCCGCACGTCTCTGACCGGCGCGGCAACACCGTGCAGATCAGTCCGCCGTTCATCGCCACCGACGACGAGGCCCGGCGTCTCGTGGCCGCCATCGACACCGTTCTCTCCGCCCAGGAAGCCGAACAAACACCACACGCACGCTGCCCGATGCCGAACCGTCCGCCCTGGCCGGTTCGGAAAAGGTTCTGACCAACCTCGATCTCGCCGTGCCGGGCGTGACCCGCACCTTCGACGTCCATGATCCGGCGACCGGCCAGGTGATCGCGCAGGTTCCCGACTTCGGCGTCCAGCAGGCTGTGGAGGCCGTCGCCCGTGCCGACGAGGCCGGCCAGTTGTGAGCTGCCACCACCGCCCGGCACCGCCTTCAGCAGCGCCGTGCTGGCCGATCCGCGGGTGCGCAAAGTGTCCTTCACCGGTTCGACCGCGGTCGGCAAGGTCCTCCCGGATCTGGGGGCGGACGACGTGCTGAAGAGCTCCATGGAGCTGGGCGGAAACGCCTCGCTGCTGGTCTTCGACGACGCCGGCCTGGAGCGGGCCGTCGACGGGGCTTCGCCGCCAGGACGCGCAACGGCGGACAGTCCTGCATCGCCGCCAACCGCATCCTCGTCCAGGACGGCATCGCCGACGCCTTCACCCGACCGGCCGGCCGCCTTGCAGATCGGCAACGGACTCGCCCCCGGCGTGGGGCTCGGCCCCGTGACCGACCACAACGCCGTGACCACACTCACCGGCCGGGTCGAGGACGCCACCCGCCGCGGCGCACACCTGCTCACCGGCGGCTCCGCTCCCAGCCACCCCGGCACGTGCTTCGAACCGACGCTCCTGGACCACGTACCGTCCGACTCCGACCTCGCCCGCACCGAGATCCTCGGGCCCGTCGCCGCCGTCCAGCGCTTCTCCCACCAGGACCAGGCCATCGCCCGCGCCAACGACACCGAGCACGGCCTGGCGGGCTACGTCTTCACCGAGGACCTCGACCGCGCCTTCAACGTGGACGACCAACTGGCCACCGGCCTGGTCGGCATCACCCAGGGCGTCCCCTCGAACGCGGCCGCACCGTTCGGCGGCATCAAGCAGTCCGGCCTCGGACGCGAGGGCAGCGGCGAAGGACTCGAGGAATACGAGGAGATCCGCTACTACAGCCTCCGACTGCGCCCCACCACGTGACCCGTGTTGGGGCCGACACCCCTGCTGTCGCTGCTCAGGGGCTGGCGGGACTGAGAGAGGGCTGATGCGGCTGTAAGGGGCAGGGTCATGAGCGAAACCGGAACGGCGGCAGAGCGTCCCAGGCGGGCGACAGCGCGCGAGAGGCTGCTCGCCGCTCCAACGGGGCCCTGACTGACCATCGTGGCCCTCGCCGTAGAGGCCGACGTCCCCCGCGACGCCCTCACCCGGCGACACTTCGACCTGCAGAACGAGTTCTGCGCCAAGGTCAAAGCCCGAGGACAGCCCACCGACGCCGAGACCCGGCTGCCACCCCGTCCACCGCGGCGGCGGTGCCGGGATTCAGCGGCCCGCGGACGCCGGCCACGCCCCACTGGTGTCCTGGTCATCCTCTACGGTCCCGGTGTTTCAAGCACCCCGGTGCGGCTGTTGCCGTTGTCGTCCTTGCTTTTCACACAGCCGTCGCGGACGGGCCATGAGCTTGCGAGCGCTCCCGGACATTCGTCACGCGGAGGGGGAGGTCGGTCGGGTTACGGGCTCGCCAGGGGGTGCCGTCCCGGGCCGGTCAGTTGAGGAATCCGCGGGCGTCGACCGGCCACCGCTGCAGCGACGTACCCGTGCTGTCGGTGACGATCAGTTCCTCGAAATTGATGACGACCGGGCATACGTGGTTCGGCACCACCGGTATGACGGTGCCCACGCTGGGGCGGAAGTCGCCGTCCGGCAGCGGGAGGAATCCGTGGTACTCGTTGAGCTTGGACAGGACGGCCTTCGTGCCGGCGACACCTCCGTAGCCGAGCTCGGGGCTGCCTTCGCGGCTGAGGGCCTTGGTGCCCGCATCGAGGATGAGCTGGTCGGGGACCCAGTCGCTGACCACGGTGGCGGCGACGAACAGTGCGATCTGGTCGTCCGTGCAGGCGCCGAGCCGGGTGTTGTTCAGGTCGCAGAAGACGTACTCGCCGGGACGGATCTCGGTGATCACGCTGCTGGTGGAGAACTCGACGGTGGGCGTGGAGCCGGCGCTGACCACCGCTGCGGTGATGCCGACGCCGGCGAGGCTGCGTACCGCGGTGGTGAGCGCGGCCTCCTGGTCCTGCGCGGCGCGCTCGCGAGCGTCCCGGCCGGAACTGCCGTGACCCGGATAGGTGAAGACACCCACCGGCACCAGGCCGCGCTTGCGGGCGGCGAGCGCGAGGTCGCCCGCGAGCTCGGGCGGCGCCCCTGAGCGACGGGCGCCGCAGTCGACCTCGATCACGACCTGCAGCCGGTCCGGTTCGTCTCCCATCGCGTCGGCGAGGGCCTCGATCGCCGCGACGTTGTCGACGCCGACCCGCAGCCGGGCGGACTCGGCGAGCCGGCGGATCCGGGGGCCCTTCGTTCCCGCGGGCCAGATGGGATAGGCGAGGAAGATGTCATCGAATCCGGCCGCGGCGAAGACCTCGGCCTCACCGACATTGCCCGCGGTGATCCCGACCGCACCGGCCTCGACCTGGCGCCGCCCGATCTCCACACACTTGTGCGTCTTGACGTGAGGCCTGACGTCGAGGTTGTGCTGGTCGGCGAAGCCCTGCATGCGGTCGATGTTGTCCTGCATGACGTCGACCAGCACGATCGGCGCGGGAGTGTCGATTCGCTCGACCAGGGTGTCGAGTGCTCGTTGAAGCCGGTTCACGCTGCCCTCCTTTTTCTGGTTCTGCCTGGGAATGACCGAGGGGCGCGGGTGTGAATCCCTCGGCATGCCGAACGTGCGCGGCCCGCGACATCGCGCGCTCGCGCCACACCAGCGTCGTGTTCGCCCTACACCTCGGTACGGACCATCTGGATCCCGACCGGACCTGAGCGGTAGTCCGCCGACACCGCTTCCCTGAGGTGCGCGACGACGTCGTCCAGGCTCACGGTCAAGGAACGCTCGACATTGATCCAGTCGTCCTTGGCGTGAGCGAGGAGGTACTCGCGCCGTTCGGGTGTGCGCTCCGCGCGCCAGTTCGTGATCAGTGCACGCAGTGTGAGCCGCGCCAACGCGGCAACCGGGAGCAGCGGGAGTTCCGAGGCCCGGATCGGGCGCGTGCGCTGGTAGCCGGCGGCGAAGGCGCAGGCCTCCCGCCAGGGGTGATCCGGCGTCCTGCCGAGCAGGTTCGCCATGGGAACGGCGGGGTCGAAGATGACGGCGCTGCGCACCGTGTCGCCGAAGTCGATGACACCGGTGACGAAGTGATCGCTCTTCTCTGGGTCCACCACGATGTTGTAAGGGCTGAAGTCACCGTGGATCACCTGTGTTTCGAGATCACTCAGCCTCGGGACGACGTTCTCGCCGAAGAGCCGGAAGACCGACCGGGCCGACTGACGGTGCTCGGGACTCGGCGTGTGCTCGACCAGTTCGGTCATCTGGTGGAAATGCCGGATGTCCCATGCCAGACCTCGTCGGTCCGCCGGGTGCGTGAACGGCCTGAGCGCCACGTCGATCAGCCCCAGCATCTCTCCCGCCTCGCGGAGCTGCTCCGCGTGCGGGTGCGCGTCGGCCAGGACCTGGCCTTCGACGAAGTCGAACACCCGCAGGATGCGAGCCCGGCCGTCGTTCAGCCTGATCGTGACGTGGTCGTCTCCGTCCGCGGTCAGCTTCACCCGCTGGACGGGCAAGTGCGCGGCGGTGGTTTCGAGGTAGCGCATCGCGGCGGTCTGGAGGGCGACGACCGCCTCCGCCTCGTCAGGTGGTGAGACCTTCACGAGGTAGTTGCTCGAGTCGGTGCTGAGTCTGAACGTGTCGTCCTTCTCGGTCGCCAGTCGTCCCAGGCTCCCGGTGAGGCGGTAGTGCTCCTCGAGGAGGATGCTCACCAGCAGCACGTCGACGGGCTCGTGGGACGACGTCAGGCCGCTCTCCTCGAGGAGCCGCTGAGCGTGGTTCTTAGCTGGTGAGGTGTTCACGGTCAGTCCCTATCGAAGGAGCCAGGCTGCGACGTGTCGATTGTCGACGATAAGATTATTGTCGACAACTGTCAACAGGCTCGAACCTCCCCGCGATTCCCGGAGAGCGGTGTGTCGAGCCGGTGGGGGGTGAACTTCATGGCGCCGCCCTCTCCTGCCGGTGCGTCCGCTGCGAACGCGCGGCGCGTGGGTCAGGCGCTTTGCGAGGGTTCCCCAGGGTGGGCCTGAGGGAAGTTCGGGCCTGTTTGACAGTTGTCGACAATGCGCTTATCGTCGACAATCGACAAGGGTTTCGGCCGATGCAGCGGAGCAACCCCGGATCGAGACTGAAGGTGTGCCTGCCGATGACTTCGACGCTGAGTCGGGCGATAGCCCACTACCCCAACCGGTTCGACCCCGGGGTACTGGGCGAGCTCCCCGAGCACCTCCGAGAGACCATCCAGCGCCGGAACAAGGTCCTGGGCCCGGGCTACACACTCATCTACAAGGAGCCGGTCGAGTTCGTCTCCGGTCACGGGGCCCACCTGATCGACCGTGACGGCAACGACTACCTCGACGCCTACAACAACGTCCCCTGCGTCGGACACGCCCACCCCCACGTGGCCGAGGCCGTCGCCCGCCAGATGACGGCGGTCAACACCAACACGCGCTACGTCCAGGAAGCCCTGGTCGACTACGCGGAGCGGCTGCTCGCGACCTTCCCCGCGGAGCTGTCCAGGCTGAGCATCGCGTGCAGCGGGTCGGAGGCGAACGACCTGGCGATGCGGGTGGCACGGTTCCACACGGGCGGCGAAGGCATCATCGTCACCCGCTGGGCCTACCACGGCATCACCCGGGAGGTGGCGAGCTTCTCGCCGCACCTGGGCGCGGGATCACCGCTGGGCCCGAACGTCCGGCTCATCGATCCGCCGGACCCGCGCCTCGCCGCGCCGGGAACCACGCTCGCCGAGCACATGCGGCAGCAGGTACGCGGCGCGGTCGCCGACCTGGAGCGCCACGGCTACCGCCTGGCGGCGCTGATCACCGACTGCGCCTACACCAGCGACGGCATCTTCACGGACCCGGTCGACTACATGCAGGCCGTGGTGGAGGAGGTGCACGCGGCCGGCGGTGTCTACATCGCGGACGAGGTCCAGTCCGGATTCGCCAGGCTCGGGGAGTCGATGTGGGGCTTCACCCGCCACGGCGTGCTGCCGGACATCGTCACCATGGGCAAGCCGATGGGCAACGGCAGGCCGATCTCGGGCGTCGTCTTCCGCCCCGAGGTCTGCGAGGAGTTCGGACGCAACGTCCGCTACTTCAACACCTTCGGCGGCAGCTCGATCCCCGTGGCGGCCGGCGCTGCGGTGCTGGACGTCCTCGAGAAGGAGAACGTGCAGCAGCGCGTCCTGGAGAACGGCAACGCTCTGCGCGCGGGACTGCGGGAGATCACCGAGAACTCCCCCTACGTCGCCGAAGTCCGCGGCGCCGGCCTCTACGTCGGCGTGGAGATCGTGAAGGACCGCCAAACTCTTGAGCCGGACCGGCTGCTGACCGAAGACGTCATCAACGACATGCGCGATCGCCGGATCCTCATCAACGGCACGGGCAAGTCGGCGAACACCCTGAAGATCCGCCCGCCGCTGGCCTTCGACTCCGCCGATGTGACCCGATTCCTGGAGACCTTCGCCGAGGTCGCGAAAAACCGCCTGTGACAGCCTGACCGATCGGCAACCGGAGAGACCCATGGAGTTCGAGAGCAAGCCGAAGTTCGTCACGTTCGACATGAACGGGACGCCGAGCCAGCGGGCCATCGACAAGACGGCGGTGGACGGGGGCCTCCAGGCAGGGGCGGCCGTGGTCGAGGCCGGCACATCGGGAGCGGCACGGCGATGACGCACACCACCTCGGCCCTGGAGCCGCTGGCCGAGCGGCTCGCCGAGACCGCGCCCGGCCTGCGGGTGGAGACCGGCCCCGGATCCACCGGCCTCTACGCCTACGACGCCTCCAACTACCGGGTCCCCCCGAGGGCCGTGGTCTTCCCCCGCAGCGCCGACGACGTCGTCGCGGTGCTGCGGGCCTGCCGCGAGACGCACGTCCCCGTCACCGCGCGAGGCGGCGGCACCAGCATGGCGGGCAACGCCGTCGGGCCCGGTGTCGTCCTGGACTTCTCCCGGTACATGAACCGGATCCTGGACATCGACCCGGTGGCGCGCACCGCCCGCGTCGAGGCCGGAGCGATCCTGGACGCGCTGCGCAGCGCGACCGCCCTGCACGGGCTCACGTTCGGGCCCGACCCGTCCTCGCACAGCCGCTGCACCCTCGGCGGCATGATCGGCAACGACGCGTGCGGCAATCGGTCGGTGCGGCACGGGCGTACCAGCGGGCACATCGAGGCGCTGGAGATCGTGACGGCCGACGGAGTGCGGGCCGTCGCCGACCGCACCGGCCTGCGCGCGGCCGACCCGGACGACACGGACGCCGTCCGGCGGGTCGCCCGCCTCGAAGCGGACGTACGCCGCCTGATCGACGCCAACCTGGCGTCGATCCGTACCGAACTGGGCCGGGTACCGCGCCAGGTCTCCGGCTACCAACTGCACCACCTGCTGCCCGAGCACGGCTTCGACATGGCCCGCGCCCTGGTGGGCACCGAGGGCTCCTGTGCGGTCGTCACCGCAGCGACGGTCCGCCTGGTGGCGACCGCACAGTCTTCCGCCTTGCTGACACTCGGCTACGACGACGTGGTCGACGCCGCGGAGGACGTGCCCGAGATCCTGCGCTGGAACCCCACCGCCGTGGAGGGTATGGACGAGGCGATCGTCGCCACCATGCGTGCCCGGCGTGGTCCGGGCTCCGTCACCGGACTCCCCGAGGGCCGGGCCTGGCTCTACGTCGAACTCGACGGCGACGACCAGGCGGCCGTCGACGCCCGCGCGGACGAACTGCTGGACGTGCTCAGAGCACAGGGCCGGATGACCGGGGGGCGGGTCGTGCACAGCCCGGCCGAGCGGCGCTCGCTGTGGCGGGTCCGCGAGGACGGGGCGGGGCTCGCCGCCCGGCTCGTCGACGGCTCGGAGTCCTGGCCCGGTTGGGAGGACGCGGCCGTCGCACCGGAGGACCTGGCCGCCTACCTGCGCGACTTCCGCAAGCTGCTGGCCGCGCACGGCCTGACCGGCGTGCTGTACGGGCACTTCGGCGCGGGCTGCGTGCATGTGCGCATCGACTTCGACCTCGCCACGGACTCCGGCCGGGCCGCCACCCGCCGGTTCCTCTCCGAAGCCGCCGCCCTGGTTGTGGAGCACGGCGGCAGCCTGTCGGGCGAGCACGGCGACGGCCGGGCCCGGGGCGAGCTGCTGGAGGTCATGTACAGCCACCGTATGATCCGGGCGTTCGCCGCCTTCAAGGAGATCTTCGACCCGGAGGGGCTGCTCAACCCCGGCGTGATCGTCGGCCCGGCACGCCTCGACGCCGACCTCGCCCTGCGTGAACTCCCGCTCCTGGACACGACGTTCACCTTTCCCCACGGCGAGGACGGCTTCGCGGGCGCGGTACGCCGCTGCGTCGGTGTCGGCCGCTGCCGCAGCGACGCCGGCGGCGTGATGTGTCCCAGCTACCGGGCCACGGGCGAGGAGAACGACTCCACGCGGGGCCGGTCCCGCCTGCTCCAAGAGATGGTGCGCGGCGAACTGGTGACGGACGGCTGGCGCTCGACCGAGGTGCGCGACGCCCTCGACCTGTGCCTGTCCTGCAAGGCCTGCTCCAGCGACTGCCCGGTCGGCGTCGACATGGCCACGTACAAGGCGGAGTTCCTGCACCACCACTACCAGGGCAGGCTCCGGCCCCGCTCCCACTACTCGCTCGGCTGGCTGCCCCTGACATCCCGGCTCGTCGGATACGCGGCCCGACCGGTCAACGCGCTGCTGCGTGGACCGGTCGGCAAGCTCCTCGCGCGCCTCGGCGGCGTGACCACGAAACGCCGGATCCCCGCCTTCGCCTCCCGCCGTGCGCTGCGCCGGGCCCTGCGCACGGCGAGGACCGGTGAACCAGCGAAGACCCTTCTTTTCGTCGACAGCTTCACCCGCGCCTTCCGCCCCGAGGTGGCCGGAGCCGCGAGCCGCGTACTCGCCGACGCCGGCCTTCCCTGCACGGCGGAGGACGACCTGTGCTGTGGCCTGACCTGGGTCAGCACCGGGCAACTGACCACCGCGCGCCGCATCATGGCCCGCACGGTCGCCCGCCTGGACAACGGCGACGACCGGCCCATCGTCGTGGCCGAACCCAGCTGCGCCGCAGCGCTCAAGCGTGACGTGCCCGAACTCCTCGGCACCGACGCCGCCCGCCGTGTAGCGGCCCGCGTCCACACCATCACCGGAGCCCTGACCGACCTCGCCGTACCCGGCTGGAGATCCCCGGCGCTGCCCGACAACGTCGTGCTGCAGACCCACTGCCACGAGTACGCCACGTTCAAGGGCCACCACCCGCGCGACCTGCTCGGCCGCCTCGGCGTGACGAAGGTCGACGAGGCCGAGGGCTGCTGCGGACTCGCCGGCAACTTCGGTTTCGAGGAACAGCACTACGACACCTCGATGGCCGTCGCCGACCTCGCGCTCAAGCCGCGTCTCGACGACGTGGACCCGCATGCACCGGCGGTCGTCGTGGCCGACGGCTTCAGCTGCGCCACCCAGATCGACCACCTCGCCGGAGGCCGGGGCATCCGCGCCCTGCACCTCGCGGAACTGCTCGACCCCGCCGCCGACCGACCCGGACAACCAGGAGAGAACTCATGACCGACACGCCCACGCAGTTGTTCATCGGCGGTGCCTGGGTGGACGCCGCGGACGGCGCCACCATGCCCGTCGACGACCCCGCCACCGACGAGATCCTCTGCCACGTCGCCGATGCCGGTCCCAAGGACGCGAAGCTCGCCGAGGAAGCGGCCGTGCAGGCGCAGGAGGAGTGGGCGCGTACGGCCCCGCGGGTGCGCAGCGAGATCCTGCGCCGCGCCTACGAGATCATCATCGAGCGCACCGACGAACTCGCCCGCCTGATGACGTCCGAAATGGGCAAGCCGCTCGCCGAGGCCAGGGGAGAGGTGGCGTACGCGGCGGAGTTCTTCCGCTGGTTCTCCGAGGAAGCCGTCCGTATCGACGGCGGCCACGCCACCTTGCCGGACGGCCGCAACCGCATGCTGCTCTCCCGCCGCCCGGTCGGCCCCTGCCTGCTGATCACCCCGTGGAACTTCCCGCTGGCCATGGGCACCCGCAAGATCGGCCCGGCGATCGCCGCCGGCTGCACGATGGTGCTCAAGCCGGCCCCGCAGACCCCTCTCTCCAGCCTGGCCCTCGCCGCGATCCTCAAGGAGGCCGGGCTGCCGGACGGCGTGCTGAACGTCGTCACGACCTCCCGTGCGGGGGAGGTGTGCGAACCGCTCCTGCGCGGCGGGCGGATTCGCAAGCTCTCCTTCACCGGCTCCACGGCCGTCGGGCAGCTGCTCCTCGCCCAGAGCGCCGAGGCGGTCGTACGGACCTCGATGGAACTGGGCGGCAACGCGCCGTTCATCGTCTTCGAGGACGCCGACCTGGACAAGGCCGTGGACGGCGCGATGGTCGCCAAGATGCGCAACATGGGTGAGGCCTGCACGGCCGCCAACCGCTTCTTCGTCCACCACTCGGTGGCGGAGGAGTTCGGCCGGCGGCTCGCCGAACGGATGGGCGCGTTGGTCGTCGGTCCGGGCGCCCGGAACGGCGTCGACGTCGGCCCGCTGATCGACAAGAGGGGGCGCGCCAAGGTGGAGGAGCTGGTCGTCGACGCGGTGGAGCGCGGGGCGCAGGTGCTCGTAGGCGGCCGCACACCCGAAGGCCCCGGCAGCTTCTACCCACCGACCGTGCTGGCCGACGTCGATCCCGGCAGCCGCCTCATGGACACGGAGATCTTCGGCCCCGTCGCCGCGATCCTCACCTTCGACGACGAGGACGAGGTGATCCGCCGGGCCAACGACACCCCCTGGGGCCTGATCGGCTACGTCTTCACCGAGGGCCTCGACCGCGCCCTACGGGTGAGCGAGCGGCTGGAGGTGGGCATGGTGGGGCTGAACACGGGCCTCGTGTCCAACCCGGCCGCCCCCTTCGGCGGCGTCAAGCAGTCGGGGCTGGGCCGCGAGGGCGGCCGGGTGGGGATCGACGAGTTCCTGGAGTACCAGTACCTCGCGATGCCCGTGAGCTGACGGCGGTCATGCCCTGACCGCGCCGCAGCACGCACCGCGAAGGGCTTCACCCGTGCCCGGTTTCCACGCCGCCGGGCACGGGTGGGCGGCCGTCGATGTCCCGGGCCCGACCACCGGTTTCCCGAGCCGGACCATCAATCAACCGGGCCCAAGGAAAAGAGAACACGTCGTTCCTGAAGACCATCGACACTCATCCCTCCTTCACGCCGCACGGGTACGTCCCGGCGCCGCGGGCGTCGCGCGCCGGCATCACTTCACGGTCACGTAGATCTTGCGCACGGTTTCGATGGTCTTCCACACGCCGACGAAGCCCGGCTTCATGACAAAGCTGTCGCCCGCCTTGCAGACCACCGGCTCGCCACCTTCCGGCGTGAGTTCGATGAGGCCGGCGAGGATGTGGCAGAACTCGAGCGTCTCGCCCTTGATCGAGCGCATCTCGCCGGGCGTCGCCTCCCCGGACTCCAGTAGGCGTAGCCACGCTCTCTCACGCGGCCGAGCTCCGCGCGCAGCTGCCCAGGGCCGTTAATGGTCTCCTCGCCGTAGCCCTCCGGCGTCCCCGCGATGACCTCGGCTGTCTCGGACTTCCCCAGATGGGCCAGGACGGCGTTCCCGGAGGCGGTGGCGTGCAGGGGCGAGGTGTCGCCGATGGTGTGGAAGGTGCCTACGGCGTGGTCGCAGTCGACGCGGCTGACGACGACCATGCACTGCAGGGCGTCGGGCACCGGCAGGTGGACGGAACGGACCCGCCCGCGCAGCTTCCCCAGCAGCCGTGCCCCCCCTTGCCCCCTACCCGTCTCACCGTGCCGACCACTGGCAACCCTCACCCAAGATCCACTGCAAGATCACGTAGATGCTGCGGGCTCGATCCTTGACTTCCCGGCATCGGTCTACAGCGTCACGGAGGCAAGCGGGCCTGGACCACGCAGGCAGCATGGCCTCACATGTGCCGGGGCGTGCGCTCCCCTTCGTCTCCCGTATGGGCTCCCAGCCCCATGGGAAAATGGGCGGCCAGTTCCCGGTGGAACGCGTCGGTGTCGCCTTCCAGGGCAACCGCGGCCAACCGCTCGTGCTCGACGACCAGTTGCTGCGGGTTGTCGCTGTAGGTGCGGTGATCGACGCTGAGGTGGAGGCGCAGCTTGGTCTCCCAGCCGTTCCAGAGACTCTGCAGGACGCCGTGCCCCGAGAGCTCGTAGAAGAGCCTGTGGAAGCGAAGGTGCGCGTCGATGCTGGCCGGAATGTCGTCCTTATCCATGGCCCGGCGGAGATCCTCGACGGTTTGCAGCAACTGAGGCCGCTCAGGACCGCGCAGTGCTTCGGCCGAGAGTTCGGCGGCGAACGGCTCGACGCGCAGCCGGACCGAGTCGATCTCGGCGACCTCGCGAGCGCTCACCTCTACGACGAACGCCCCACGGTAGGGGATCTTGACGACGAGCCCCTCCTCCTCCAGCTTGGTCAGCGCCTCGCGCAGCGGGGACCGGCTGATCCCGAGATCCGCGGCGATGTGCGCCTCGCGCAGCTGGCCACCAGGAGGTACGGTCCCGTCGAGGATGGCGGCACGCAGTGTGCGGTAGACGCCGTCCGGCGTCGTCATCCGCTGCTCCTGCCACTCGAACTTGTGGTCCACTCCGGAGGCCTCCCTCGGCCGTTGTCGACCATTGTTTTGTCGACTATACCTCTACTGATCTTGCATCGACAATCAAATCCACGCTGCGGCCCCAGCCCCGTCGCGGCAGCACCCGGAGCTGGGCCACCAGTCGGTGCGCCAAGGGTGCGGGTGGCGGCAAGGTGGGTGGTGGCGCATTCCCGGTGAGCGCGCCATGGGCGATGCGGGTCAGGACGCCCCCGCCGAACGCGTCTGCGCCGTACACACGCCCGCTGACCGGCGTTCACCTCAGCCTTGCAAGCCCATGTCCACACCCTCCGCCGCGCCGATGCGGCGCGGGCGACCGAGGCCCCCGCCGAGGCGGAGCCGCCGATGGCCGGAGGGGACGCCGACCGCCCGAACGTTGACAGTCGACACCTGCATGGTCGACAATCGACAGTGCTGGTCGACAATCGCCCATAGCGGCTCAGGCCGCTGTGAAGCACTAGGAGGACTCATGGGATTCGACGTCAAGCCCAAGTTCGTGACGTTCGACATGAACGGAACGCTGATCAAGTTCAGCATCAACGACACGATGCGTGAGGTCCTGGGCGACCGCCTGCCGGCCGAGGTCGCCGACGAGTACCTGCGGATCTGCAAGGCCTACCGGATCGACGAGTGCACGGGCGCGTACCAGCCGTTCCACCGTGTCGTCGCCCACTCCATGGAACGCGCCTCGCGCAGCGTCGGTATCGAGTACCGCGAGGACGACGCGCGGGCGGTGTACGAGACCATCCCCACCTGGGGCCCGCACCCCGGTGTCACCGAGGCGCTGAACCGCCTGGCCGAGGCGGTCCCGCTGGTCATCATCACCAACAGCGACACCGCGCACGCCGTGCGCCTCGCGGAGAACCTCAAGGCCCCGTTCGAGGTCGTCATCAGCGCCGAGGAGATGGGCGTCTACAAGCCACGGCTCCGCGCCTTCGAGTACATGTTCGACAAGCTCGGCGTGACACCCGACGAGGTCGTGCACGTCTCCGCGAGCCCGATGTACGACCTGCGCTCTGCGGCCATCATGGGCATCGAGAACAAGGTGTACGTCGACCGCGGCTGGGAGCACGACGAGCACTGGCTCGGCTACGAGCGGATCACCGACATCGCCGACCTCCCCGTCCTCTTCGGCCTGCCGCGCCCCTGACACCCGAGCGAGAACCGAGAAAATGATCGACAGCAAGGCGGTGGCGGCATGAGTCAGCCCCTGCCACAAACCGTCAAGGGTGACTCGGCTTCGGAAAGGCTCCAGAACCTCGGACTGGAGCTACCCGACCTCGCCGGTAACGCGTACTTCGTGCACCACCGAGCGGTGGGCTCCAGCATCCACATCTCCGGCCAGCTGCCTTTCAAGGATGGCGAGCTGTTGGGGCAGGGTGTTGTCGGCCGGGACGTGGAGCTGGAGGCCGCGAAGGAGCTCGCGCGCCATGCCGCGCTCAACTGCCTCGCCGCCGCTGTGCAGGCGGTGGGC
Source organism: Streptomyces sp. NPDC030143 (assembly GCF_055573695.1). Classification (NCBI taxonomy): domain Bacteria; kingdom Bacillati; phylum Actinomycetota; class Actinomycetes; order Kitasatosporales; family Streptomycetaceae; genus Streptomyces; species Streptomyces sp. NPDC030143. The sequence goes on along the minus strand of NZ_JBVIAY010000005.1, from coordinate 122,052 downwards.
GATCTGGACCGGGTCCGGATCGTGCAGATGCTCGTCTTCGTGGCCAGCACGCCGGACTTCGGTCTGCAGTCGCAGGTCGCCAACGCGGCCAGTGAACTGCTCATCGAGGTGCTGGGTGAGAACGGACGGCACGCCCGGACCGCGATCGGTGTCGCCGGACTGCCCCTCAACACCCCTGTGGAGATCCAGATGATCTGTACCGCGGTGTAGCGGCGAACCAATCATGGGCAGTGCAGCTGTGAACCGGCTGCGACAGGCACTCGGCGCCCTCATCGAGCGCATCGACACCCCGGCGCCGATCGTGCCGGCCCGCGTGATGCGGGACGACACCGACCGCGTTCAGGGCTTCGCCGCCGAGCACAGCCCCGACGTCAGGCCGCACGTCAAGACGCACACATGAGTTGTGATCGGTCGGCGCCAGGTCAAGGCGGAGACCGACGGAATCACCGCGGGCAACGTGGGTGAAACCGAGGTCTTCGCCGAGGCCGGATTCGACGGCATCTTCATCGCCCACCCGATCCGGCCCGCGGGGAACGAAAGGGCCGCGGATCCGGTGGCTGGCCGAGACGACCCGTCTGCGGGCCGGCGTCGACGACGTCGCGGCCATCAGCGCCCTCGCCGATGCGAGGGGGGACGACGCCGGACGGCTGGAGGTCCTGATCGAGGTCGACGGAGCCCGTCGTTCCCCGCTCCCCGTCGGTGGCGACCACACCGCCTTCCAGCACCGGCCCACACGGTTTCCAGACGCAGAAGGAAAGACTCGATATGAACGCCCTTGCGGCATCCCCTCGAAACGGAGAGCTCGGCTTCTGGGTGGCCCAACTGGCCGACAAGAGGCGCTCGTTCCCCCGCTTCACCGGCCAGGACCGTGTCGACGTGGCCATTGTCGGCGGCGGCTACACCGGCCTGTGGGCTGCGTACTTCGCCAAGAAGCTCGAACCGTCCCTTTCGGTCGCCGTCTTCGAGGCCGAACAGGTCGGCTACGGCGCATCAGGACGCAACGGCGGCTGGCTCTCGGCCATGCCACCGGGCAACCGTGCCGCCTTCGCCCGCGTCGGCGGCGGGTTGGAGGCGAGCCGAGCGCTGCAGCAGGAGTTCGTCGCCGGCGTCGACGCGGTCCTGGACATCCTCCGGGCCGAGGGCATCGACGCGGATCAGCACAAGGGGGGCGCGCTCGTCGCCGCCCACACCCGGGCGGGGCTGGGCCGGCTGGTCACCAGGCGTGATGCCGATCTGAAGTACGGGCTGACCGAGGACGAGATCCAGCTGCTCGACCGGGGCGAGTTCCAAAGCCGGATCAACATCTCCACCGTCCACGGCGGGCTCTTCTACAAGCACTGCGCGCGGATCCACCCCGCGAAGCTCGTCTACGGCCTCGCCAACACCCTGACCTCCATGGGGGTGAGGATCTACGAGGGCAGCCGCGTGGACAGTGTCGGGGGCAAGACCCTCACTTTGGCCAACGGGCGTGTCACCGCAGCGAAGACGTTCATCTGCACTGAAGGCTATTCGGGACAGCTGCTGGGCAGCCGGACCCTGATCCCGGTCAATTCCTCGATGATCGTGACCAAGCCCCTGCCGAAGGAGGCATGGCAGCAGATCGGCTGGGACGGTCCCCAGTGCCTCAACGACTCCGCGCACGCGTTCATCTACGCCCAGCGGACATCGGACGGCCGAATCGCCATGGGGGGCCGCGGTGTCCCCTACCGCTTCGGGTCCGGCACAGGAGGAGCCGGTGCGACCGCCCAGTCCACCATCGACCTGATCTCGCACAAGCTCAGTTCGTTCTTCCCGGGCATCCCCTTCGAGGTGGACCACGCCTGGTCCGGAGTCCTGGGCGTCACGCGTGACTGGAACGGCGGCGTGCACTGGGACCCGGCGGCGGGGATCGGCTCGTCCACCGGATACGCGGGACACGGCGTCACGGCAGCCTACGTCGGCGGCAGGACTCTCGTGGAGCTCGCCTTCGAGAAGGAAACCGAACGGACCACCCTGCCCTGGGTGGGCTACCGGGCGCGGAAGTGGGAGCCGGAACCCGTTCGCTGGCTGGGTGTGCACGCCATGTACCGGCTCTTCGGCATTGCCGACCAGTGGGAAGAGCGCAGGGGTTCCAGCAAGACCTCACTCCTGGCCAGATTCGGTAGCCGCCTCGCAGGACTTCACGAGTAGACGAAAAGGGAACTGCTGTCATGGACGCACAACTCGCAGTCATCGGCCTGGGCAGCATCGGAAGCATGGCCCTGTGGCAGGCCTCCCGGCTGTCCGACTCGGTAGTCGGTTTCGAGGCCGCCACCCCCGCCCACGGCCGCAGTGCCGTAGGCGGAGACACCCGCCTGTTCCGCATGATCTACCTCGGCAAGCCCGACTACTACCCCATCATCGAACGCTCCCGCGGCCTGTGGGCCGAGCTCGAAGAGGAAACCGGGCAGGAAATCCTCACCACTACCGGGGGCCTGTCCATCGGCACGGCGAACGGCAGCTACATCAACAGCCTCCTCGAGGCGACGCGCATCACCGGAGCCGAGCACAGCGTCCTGAGCCGGGAGGAGTTGGCGGAACGCTACCCCCAGCACAATCTCCGCCCCGACGACTGTGCCGTCTACGACCCCCGCGCCGGCGTTCTGCGCACCGACCGCGCCGTCAGCGCCGCCGTCGCGGCTGCCCAGGCCAACGGTGCCACCGTCCTTCAGAACACACCCGTGGACAGCATCACCGAAACCGACCACGGCGTGGTCGTCACCTCGGGCAACAGAAGCTGGACGTTCGAGAAGGTCATCGTCGCCTCGGGCGGCTGGTCCCGAAGGCTCATGCCCGACCACCTCAAGGCCGTCACGGAAACCCATCGGATCGTCCTGACCTGGTTCGTCGCGCAGGACGGCACGCAGTTCTCGCCGGAGAAATTCCCCGCCTTCAGCCGGTGGTACGAGGATCGCTCCATGTACGGCGCACCCGCCGTCGACGGCGTGACGGTCAAGGCGTCGGTGGACGGACCGCCGGCCGGGCGCGCAAGGGCAACTCCCGACCCGGACGCCGTGCCCAGGGAACTCACCCGGGAAGAAATCGAAAAGGTCACCGAGATCGTCACCGACTTCTTCCCCGGCCTGATCCCCACCATCGCGCGCTCCGACGCCTACCCCGACCTGTTCACCGAGGACAGGCATCCCCTCGTCGGCTGGCTGGACGAGAACAGCAGGATCTACTGCGCCACCGGATTCTCCGGAAAAGGCTTCAAGACGGCGACCGGCTACGGCCACATCGCCGCACACGAGGCGCTCGGCAAGCAGACCATCGACGGCCTGGACTTCGCGCGTCCGGACCGGTTCAGGAACAGGTAACCGCCCACTCCGGCCACCTCGGCGCAGTGGCCTCGTCAACGGCATCCGGCTGACGGTCGTTGCGGGACTCATCTCTTGACGTCCCGCAACGATGCCGAGAACCAGCCGTATGCCGAACGCGCCCCCTGGGCGGTCCTCGCCCCGGCCGCCGTCCTGGGCCCTGTTTGCTGAGCGCGGCCGGACAGGCCGGTGCCTTCATCGGCCCGCTGCTCGGCGCCCTGCTGCTCGCCGTCGACTTCCGCACCACCTGCCTCGCCGGAGCCGCCGTTTTCGTCCTCGTCCTCGCCGGACACGTATGGCTGATGCCGCAGCACATCCCCGGCCGAGAGCGCACCCTACAGCGGGGCGGCACGCGCGTACTGCTGCGCAACCGCCGCTTCCTCGCCCTGTGCTGCGCCTACGGCACCCACCTGCTCGCCTGCAACCAGCTCTACCTCGCCCTGCCGGACGAGGTGCAGCGCGCGACCGGCTCCCAGGCAGCCCTGTCCTGGCTGTTCGCCCTGTCCTCCCTGCTGGTCGTCTGCGCCCAACTGCCCCTCACACGCTGGGCGGGCGACCGGCTGGGCCTGCGCCGCTCGATGATCGCCGGGCTGCTGCTCATCGCGGCCGGTTCCGGAGTCGTGGCCGCCGCCCTGCCCGCCGGCCGGACGGGTGTGGCCGGTTTGCTGCCCGCCGCCGGGTACGTCGTCCTGCTCACCCTCGGCCAGATGCTGGTCGTCCCCGCCGCCCGCGCCTGGGTGCCCGACCTCGCCACGGACGGCCGCATCGGCCTCTACACCGGCGCGCTGTCCTCCGTTTCCGGCCTGATCGTCCTCATCGGCAGCTCAGTCACCGGCTCCCTGCTCGACCTCGACCTGTCACCTGCCGTGCCCTGGCTGGTCCTCGCCGCGGTGCCGGCCCTGGCGGTGGCGATCCTGCCGAGCTGCTCGGAACGGCAGGCGGATGCGGGAGGGGCTCACTGACGTCGTTGGTTCCTGCCCGCACACAGGCGGCCTGACCCGTCGCCGTCTCAGCCGCGCCGGCCCGCCTGGCCTGAAGGTCAGCTGGACCGGGGCAGGTGGACGGGAAGGACACGCACGGCCGGGTCGGGAGCCGACAGCAGTCCGCGCAGGTGCCGGTATCCCGATGTCAGTCGGCTGACCGCCCGCACCAGCCCTTCGACATCGGCCCGGAGTTGTTCGAGCTCGGCTTCGTCCTTGTCGCGGAGTTCCTTGAGCCGTACCCCTGACGGCACATCAGGTAGGTGAGGGGACATGGGCAGAGTGATCGCTTCACAGAACACGCCGGGCAGGGCATGGGCCGCGTCGGCGTTGTGGATGTCCAGGTTCGGGTTGTGGTGGAGGAGCCGCTGGGGTCAGGGTGCGGTCGGGCCGGGACAGACTTCCGAAGGGCTGGGCCGACCGGAGATGAAGGCGGCCGCGACTGCTGCGGCCGCCTCCACACCTCTGTTCAGCCTCGGGTCCAGCGTTGGTTGACGCCGGTGTGGCAGGTCCACACGATCACCGCAGCGCCGTTGGCGGTGCTGCCGCCGTCGACGTCCAGGCAGAGTCCGGTCTGGACGTTACTGACGGTTCCGTCGGTGTTCACGTTCCATTGCTGGTTCGCGCCGCCGGTGCAGTCCCAGATCCGTGCTCGGGCACCGGAGGCGGCGTCGCCCGGCACGTCCAGGCATCTGCCCATCACCCGAAGGGTCTGTCCGGCCTGAGTGAACTGCTGGTTGGCGCCGGTGTGGCAGTCCCAGATGATCATCTGGGCGCCGTTGGACGAGTTGGCACCGCTGACGTCCAGGCATCGGTCGGCGGACTGGCTCCGCAGCCGGAACGTGGTCGGGTTCGGGGGAGTCGGGTTCGGGGCAGCACCTGTGAAGAAGCTCCAGATCTCTCCCTTGACCCAGCTCCTGGCGCCGCTCTCACAGCCGGCGCACCCGTCCACGGGGCCCTGCTGGTGACCTCCGTCGAACGCCGCCCAGACGACCGGATACCCCTCTCGGCAGCCCGAGTAAGCGGTGGTGATGTGGGTGCGGCTGCCCGACGCGGGCTCCCGCGGGTTCTGGGGAGTGCAGCCGTTGTTCCTGACGAACCTGTCCCGCATGCCGCGGCCGGCGCCGATGTTGTCGTTGATGCCGTGGATTCCCATGTACGCGAAGGGCTGGGTCCCCCCGCTGCACCCGCTGATCCCCCCGGGCGCGGCTATCGCGGCGACCGCACGGAAGACGTTCGGCCTGGCACATGCGAGTGCGTAGCTCATGGCTCCGCCGTAGCTGAAGCCGAGGGCGAAGCGCTGCGTGGTGTCGACACAGAGGTCGTTGTCGATACGCCTGATCATGTCGTCGACGAAGGTCACGTCCTCGCCGCCGGAGTTGCCCCAGCCGTTGTTGAGGCCCTGCGGAGCTACGAAGATCGCGCTGTTGTTCGCCAGTCGCCGGAGTCCGTAGTGGGCGTAGACATCGCCATCGCTTCCGCCGCCGGCGACCTGCCCGGCGGTGCCGCCCAACCAGTGGAATCCGAAGACCAGTCGGTGTTGGCGGGTGTTGTCGTAGTTCTCAGGGATGCTCAGGATGAAGGAGCGATTCTTGCCGCCGCTTTGGATCGTGTGCGTACCGCTCGTCAGTGTGGGGGCACGTCCGCATCCGGCGGTCCCCGCAAGGGTGGCCCCGGCGGTGGGCGACGTGTCGGCCGCCACGCTGACTCCTGCCGCGCCGGTCATGGCCAGAGCGAGCAGTGCCGCTGACACGACTCGCCCGAACAACCATCTGTGGATCGACATCATGCGACTCCCTCGCTGCTCGGTGACATGGCTCTGACTGGTCGGTGGGACCGCAGTTCGCCCGGGGGCTGGATGCGGTGGAGTTGGAATCGCTGGTTGGTGCTGCCGGTGGCTGCCCACTGGGAGATGCGGGCTCCGTCAGCGGTGGAGGCCTCCCACACGTCCAGGGCGAGGCGGCTCTGCCGGTTGACCAGACTGATCACGCCACCGCCGTGGTCGACTGTCCGCCACTGCTGGCCGGTGGTGCTGGTGTCCGGCTGCTGGGTGATGTCGGCGCCGCTGCTGCTACTGGAGGCGTGCAGGAACAGACCACTGTGCCCGAGCCGGATCTTGTAGTGCCCGCCGTCGGAGGGCAGGAACTCGAAGTGCTGGTCGGGACCGGTGGTGATCTGCCACTGGATGAGCCGCGCACCGGCGGCCGTGGACGCGCCGTTGATGGCGGCGGCCTTGCCGCTGTGCTGGGCCACCAGCCGGTAGGCCACGCCGGCCTCCACCGGCCCAGACCCGGGTGCGGACGCGCGGTAGGTGCGGCCGGCCTGGCCGGCGAACTCGATGAGATCGGCCTCGAGCCGCTTCGGCTGGACCGGCGCGCCGCTCGATTCGTCCCGCAGGGTGAAGTCGCCGGCGAAGATCCGGCTGCGTACCCGGACGGCACCGGTTCGGTCGGGTGTGACGACGAACTCGGTCCGGCCGCTGCTCCACTCAGCGCCGACGGTGTATCCGCCGCGGCCGCGCAGTCCGCTCACGCGCCCGGTGGGCCAGGCGGCCGGCAGCGCCGGCAGCACGTGCAGTTCGCCGTTGTGGCTCTGCAGCAGCATCTCCGCGATGCCCGAGGTGGCGCCGAAGTTGCCGTCGATCTGGAAGGGCGGGTGCAGGTCGAACATGTTGGGCGCGAGCCGGTCCGTCCGCACCAGGTCCCGGATCAGCTTGTGGGCCCGGGCTCCGTCCTCCATCCGGGCCCAGAAGTTGATCTTCCATGCGAGCGACCATCCCGTCCCGTCGTCACCGCGCAGTTCCAGCGTCCGCCGCGCGGCCTCGTGCAACTGGGGTGTCCCGCGCTTGGTGATCTGGTTGCTCGGATGCAGACCGTACAGGTGGGAGACGTGCCGGTGAGTTCGCTCGGTCTCCACCCAGTCGGCCAGCCACTCCTGGATGTTGCCCCGGGAGCCGACCCGCGTCGGCGCCAGCCGGTCCCGGGCCGCCAGTGCCTGAGCGCGGAAGGCGGCGTCCACGCCGAGGACTTCGCCGGCGCGGGCGACGCTGTTGAAGAGGTCGCGCAGGATCTGGTTGTCCATGGTGGGCCCGGCGCAGACGGTGGCGTTCGCGTGGTGTGCGAGCTCCGGCGAGTTCGACGGGTTGGTGACCAGGTGTCCGAGCGCCGGGTGGGCGACCAGGGTGTCGAGGAAGAACTGGGCGGCGCCCTTCAGGGCCGGATAGTTCGAGCGGAGGAAGTCGATGTCACCGGTGAACAGGTAGTGGTCCCAGATCAGGGTGGCCAGCCATGCGCCACCGGTCTGCCACATCCCCCACTGCGCTCCGTCGACGACCGAGGCGCCCCGCCACGCGTCGGTGTTGTGGTGCGTCACCCAGCCGCCGGCGCCGTACTGCGCCTGGGCCACCCGGGCGCCGGTCACGGTCAGGTCGCCGATCATGTCGAAGACCGGGCGGAAGCACTCGGACAGGTTCGTCGTGTCGGCGGGCCAGTAGTTCATCGGCAGGTTGGCGTTGATGGTGAACTTCGAGTCCCAGGACGGAGCCATCTGGTCGTTCCAGATGCCCTGGAGGTTCGCCGGCTGGGTGCCCGGCCGCGAGGACGAGATGAGCAGATACCGGCCGAACTGGAACAACAGGGCGGAGAACTGCGGGTCGTTCACCTGCGCGTGCTGTGCGATCCGTACATCGGTCGGCTGGTCGGCCGCCGCCGTACGTCCCAGATCGACCGACACCCGATTGAACAGCGCCTGATAGTCGGCGCGATGCCGGCTGCGCAGTCCGTCGATGCCGACGTCGCGGGCAGCGTTGAGGCGGCTTCGCGCGATCCCCTGGTAGTCGCCGTCGACCTTCCGGAAGTTGACGTAGCTGGAGCCGATCGACACCAGCACCGTCACGCTGGTGGCGCCAGAGACCCGCAGCGTGCCGCCCGAACTGCTGACCGTGCCGCCCGTCACGGCGGCGTGGGCCAGAGCGAGGAACCGGACCCGCCCGGCGATGCCCTCCATGGCGCCGGAGATGCCGTCGAGGGCGATCGTGGCCCCGTCCGGGCTGGACACCGTGGTCCGTTGTGGGCTGTCGAATGTGGCCGTGAAGGCGATGGAGTTGGCCCGGTCGGCCGTCAGCCGGACCACGATCACCTGGTCGGGTGCGCTGGCGAACACCTCACGCTGGTACCGCACGCCGTTCAGCACGTAGGTCGTGGTGGCCGTGGCGGTGGTGAGGTCCAGCGTCCGGTTGTACTGCGACGCCCCGCTGGCGCTGCCGAAGGAGAGCCGAAGGTTTCCGACCGGCTGGTAGGCCAGCTGTCCGGCCGGGCTGCCCAGCATCGTCTGATTGATCAGGTCCTGCGCCGGCCCCCACTGATCCGCGAAGACCCGCCGTCGGATCTCCGCGATGTTGGCCGCGCCGCGGGTGTTGGCGGAGTCGTACGGACCGCCGGCCCAGACGGTGTCCTCGTTGAGCTGCAGCCGTTCGGTGTCGACGTTGCCGAACACCATCGCGCCGAGACGCCCGTTGCCGATCGGCAGTGCCCGCAGCCAGTCCGCGCCGGCCGGCTTGTCGTACCACAGGGCGAGGTCGTCGGCGGCCAGAACCTCCGGCGGTGCGGCCGAGCCGCCCCTGGCAACGGCCGTCCACCCACCCGACACGATCCCTGCTCCAGCCGCCGCCCCGGCGGCGAGAAACCGTCTGCGTGTCACTTCGGACATGTCGTTCTCCCTTCACGGACTGGAGCAGGTCACTGACTTGGGTGATGACGAACCGCCGGTGAGAAGGGCGACGCCCGCACGCCGGCTTCTCCGGCGAGCCGCAGGCCGTTGCCATCGGCTCGGCCGCGGCTGGCGGTCACCGTCCACCGTGTCCGCCGAGCCGGGCGTCGCGTCGCGCGTCAGCGTTCTGGATCTGCCATTTCTGGTTGTCGCCGCCCCAGCACGTCCACAGCTGCACCTTGAAGGTGGCGGTGTTGACGTCGAGGCAGAGGCCGGAGTGAACGCTGCGGACGGTGCCGTCAGTGCCCACCGTCCAACGCTGGTTGTCGCCCCCGTTGCACGCCCACGTGCCGACCACGGCGCCGTTCGTCGTCCCGCTGCTGTACGCATCCAGGCACTTCTGGCCCCCGAGTGCGGTGATCTGTCCGCCGGCCGTCAAGGTCCACTGCCGGCCGACCGTGTTGACGCAGGTGTCCACCTGGACCTGGATGTTCGCCGTGGTCCCGCCGGGGATGTCCAGACAGCGCCCGGTGCCGACGTTGCGCAGCAGGCGGGTCGGGGCCGGGACGTCGCCGTCCAAGCCCCAGCCGTACCGGAGGCGCTCGCGGCCGCTGGCGCTGGAGGTGCTGAGCGTGAGGTTGGTACCGGTGCCGTGCAGTTTCTGCATGGCATACCAGTCGTCATCCTGGCCGGCGCGTATCTTTCCGCCCAGTCCGGGCCAGTAGATGGAGCCGATCCGCAGTTCCCGGAGCACCGTGGTGGTGGCCCGGAAGTAGCGCACGAAGTTGTCGGTGCTGCCGGCGTCGTGGTAGTTGAGCCCGGTATCCATCGGCGCGCCGAACTCGTCGACGACAGTGCGGTCGGCGCAGGAGCCGATCGCGTTCCGCAGGTACGCCACCCACTGGTCGTAGGTCTTCGCGCCGCTGAAGAACGTGTAGTGGTGCAGCGACAGGAACGTCCCGTCGAGGCGGCGGTCGGCGCACATGGATTTGATGTCGGTGTTCAGGCCGGCGCCGCTGACGAAGATGCGGTTCCGGGGAATCGACGGGTGGCCGCTGATCCAGTTGCCCACCACGTTCGCCCACTCGCCGGCGCTGTGCCCCGCCGGTTCGTTCATCGGCTCGAAGTAGACGAGGCTGTTGGTGCCGTACCGGGCAAGCACGGTGTTCCACATGGTGTCGAAGGCGCCCGGGTTGACGATGCGACCGTCGCGGGCGGCCACCCCGTCCTCCCAGTAGGAGAGGACGACCTTGAATCCCTTCGCGGTGGCCGCGTCTATCGCGCCCGTGTACGCGCTCCACCAGCTCGTGCCGACTGTGTAGGTGTTGATCGGGAGCCGAACGGTGTTGGCGCCGAGGTTGTTCTCGAAGCCGGTGTAGACGGCGTTGGCTTTCGCCACGACCGTCTGGTAGCTGTCGGAGCCGCTCAACCCGTGCAGGACCAGCGGTCCACCGTGGAAGTTGTCACCGAGCCGGGCCCAGTTGACGCCGCGGAACTGGGCGGTGTCGGCGGCGGCCGGCGAGGCGCTCTGGGGCTCGACGACCGCGAGCGCGCCGAGAGCGGCCAGGATGCAGGCGAGCGCCCGGGCGAGGTAGCGCCGGCGATGGGTGTGCGGCATGGTCGTGCCTTCCCGGTTGGCGGTGTGGTCACGTCTGCGCTGTGCGGAATCCGTTGACGTCGGCCGCCTGCCGGCAGCCGGCCGAGCCGGCGCGGAGCTTGCCCTCTCCGCGCCGGCCCCCTCCCAGATCGCTCGCGCAGTGAGCATGTCAGCGTCATGCCTCTGCCGTAGCGCCTGGAAAGCCTCGCTCCCCGGCTTCGCCCGGATCTCCGGTCAGCAGGTGGAGTTGGTCTGGGTGAGTAGCCCCGCCCCGCACGGCTGGGAGATGCAGTCGCCGCCGGCGTTGGGGGTCGTCCATGCCCTGGTACAGGAACTGCAACTGGCAATCCGTAGATCGATTTCGGATGCCGATTTCACAGGTCGTGAATGGGGAACGTCACGCGTCGACGACTAGAAGATTGCCAGATTGCCATGGCCTATTCAAGAGGGAATCGTCAATTAATATCGACCTGATCCGTCGCGCAACTAACCGGAAAAGCAAGACTGTTGACGGCCTCCCGTCATAACATTTTCGGACGGCGAATCGGAGTGGCGGACGGGTGTAAATCGCGGCAGTTCTCGTTATCGGCGGCCTGCTTGAACAGTCACATTCGCCGTAGCGCCGAAAAGCACGCCGCCGTCGCCGAACGCGATGACCTGGGTGCCGACTCGACTCCCCTCACGACGGCATTCTCGGTCACCCCGGCGAGCGCAGGTTTGCCGAGCACCGACGCCGACCGCGCCGACGGGACGGGGAGCATCGCCAAGGCGACGATCAGCCGCTCAAGGGGCACCAGTTCGTCGGCGGCCCGGCCGCAGTCCGCACAGGATCGAGTGTGCCGCCGGGTGAGGCGCTTACGCCACAGCGTGCTCGGTACGCCGTCCCAGCCCCCCAGCGCGGCGGTCAGCTGCGGGCGCCGGGGGCTGGCTTCCAGCGCGGCGACGAGTGACCGGCTCAGCTCCGGCTGGTTGCGCATCCGCTGGACGCGCACACCCGCGTGAGCCACGCTCGTTCCCAGCGCCGCCGCGAGCTCCGCCCTCGTCAGCCGGCCCACGAGCCCGTACACGTTGCCGCGGGCGAGGCCGCCCCCGGTGCCGCGCACGCCGCCACCCTCGGGTTCGCACGCACGATCGACTCGGGCGCGGCCGACTGGTAATGCTCGGCGGCTCATAATCGCCCCAGCCATCCGCCATCAACGGGAAGAACGGTGCCGTCGACAAGGTCCGAGGCCGAGGAGGCCAGGCACACCGTGGCCGCGGCCAGATCGTCGGCGCGTCTCCAGCGACCGGCCGGGATCGGGCGGCCAAGGATCGCCTGGTCGCGCCTGGGGTCCGCGCGTAACGCCTCGGTGTTGTCGGTGGCGATGCAGCCCGGCGCGATGGCGTTGACGTTGACGTCGCGCCCGCCCCACTCCTTCGCCGGGGCCGGCGCCTCGGCGGCCCTGCTCGCGATCTCGAGGGTGCGGGCCCCGCGGTGGACAACGGCCTTCATCGATCCTCCATCCTCATGGTGTCGAACGTCCCTTCCGCGGTGGATCGGCATGGTCCCGGGGTGACCGCGAGCAACCGACGGCCGGCCTGCTCCGGCCGTATGTGCGGTCCGTCGGGTGTGTGTGCCGTTCGCTGACGGGCCGCGGTCATCACCGTTTCGTCGATCCGGATGCCCAGGCCCGGCGTGTCGCCGAGCACGAAGGCGCCGTCCTCGACCTGCAGGTCCATCGCGACGCCGATCGGCGGCTGCAGGCCCTGCAGTTCGCTGACGAGGTGGTTGGGCACCGACGTCGCGGCGTGCAGCAGCGCGACAGGCGTGTTGCCGATCGGGCTGACCGGCAGGTCGTAGGCGTGCGCCAGCGCGGCGACACGCAGGAAGTGGGTGACTCCCCAGACCGCGGCCGTCTGGACGACGTCGACGCCTCCGGCCGCGATCAGCGGGCGGAACTGCTCGAGGCCGGTGAGGTTCTCCCCACTGGCGACCGCCGTCCGTACGCCACGGCTGACAGCGGCCAGGCCGTCGGCGTCCCAGCGCCGGACCGGTTCCTCGATCCAGGTCAGGTCGAGTGTGCGTTCCAGTTCAGCGACGTGGCGTACCGCCTGCTTGCGGCTCCAGGACTCGTTCACATCCAGCATGAGCCCTGGCCGGGTCCCGTGCGCGGCCTCGGTCAACACCTCGCGTACGAGCAACAGCCGGTGCCGGTCACACTCGATGTCCAGGCCGCCCTTGAGCTTCGCCGCCCTCAGACCGCGTTCGGCATAGGCCCGGTAGGTGGCGACGAGTTCGTCGTCGGTGAGCCCGATGTCCAGGCCGGAGGCGTAGGCGTGGACCATGCGGTCGTCGCCGCCGAGCAACCGCCACAGCGGCTCGCCCACGGCCTGTGCCTTGATGTCCCACAACGCCGTGTCGAACGCGCCGATCGTGCCGAACACCACGCCGGCATGCCCGGCTTTGAAGGTGTGCCGCAGCATGCGGTCGTAGAGGGCCGTCACCGCGCGCGGGTCCTGGCCGTCGATGGCGGCGAAGATCGCCTCGGCTTCCACGTGCGGTCCCAGGCCGACTCCGGTGATCCCCTCATCGGTCTCGACGACGACGACCGGCACGGGCACGACGCCGTCGGCGTAGACGCCGTTGGCATCACCGACAGGTCGGCCCCATCGCTGCGCCGTCGTCAGGGTTCTGTACCCGGTGATGCGCATGCGTCAGCCCTTCGTCGCGCCGGCCGTCACGCCGTCGGCGATCTGGCGTTGCAGGAACAGGTAGGTCACCAACACGGGGAGCCCGGCGATCAGGACACCGGCCGCGAAGGTGGGGATGTCGGCGGAGTACTGGCCGCGCAGTGCGGTGATGCCCACCATCAGGGTGCGATGGTCGGCCGACGGCATCATCAGCAGCGAGATGAGCACGTCGTTCCAGCAGAACAGCGCGTCGAGGATGCCCACCGACAGCAGTGCCGGAGCGCCCATCGGCAGCATGATCCGCCGGTAGACGCCGTACAGGGTGTTGCCGTCGATCCGTGCGGCGTCGACGAGTTCGGTGGGCACCGCTCGGTAGTAGCTCGTCATCAGGAAGACGGTGAACGGCAGGAACTGCGCGACGTAGGCGAGGATCAGCCCCGGATAGGTGTCGATGAGACCGCCGTCGGCCATGATCCTGGCCAGCGGCACCATGATCACCTGGAACGGGATGAACAGGGCCGCGAGGCAGATCAGAGCCAGCGCGGACGAGCCACGGAACCGCACCCGGGCCAGCGCGAACCCGGCCATGGACCCGATGAGCAGCAACAGCGCTACGGCGCAGGCCACCACGATCACGGAGTTGAGGAAGTACCGCCCCATGCCGACGCTGTTCCACGCGGTGCTGAGGTTGTCCCACCTGAGGGTGCTTGCCAGGGAGAACCGGTCGAGGACGTATTCCCGGCGGGTCTTCATCGCGACGTTGGCGGTGAACAGCAGCGGGTAGATCGTCGCCAGGGCGAGGAGCACCATCGGCACGGCGACCAGCCATCTGCTCGGTCCTAGGCGGGACATCAGTCCTCCCTCCCCGCCCGGCGCAGCAGGCCGACCTGCAGCAGACCCACGACCAGCATGATGAGGAAGAGGACTGTGGACGCGGCCGACGCGAGCGCCGGGCGGCTCATCTGCCCCTGTTGGACCCAGATGTAGTACTCCGGCAGGTAGGTCGCCCCTTCCGGGCCACCGCTGGTCATGACGTAGAGCAACCCGAACATCGAGGTCAGCATCCCGATCATCGTGGTGACGACGACGAACTGGATGGTGCGGGACAGCCCCGGGATGATGACGTGCCAGATCATCCGCGCGAGCGAGGCGCCGTCGACCCGGGCGGCGTCCACAAGTGCGGAGTCCAGGGTCGCGAACCCGGCCAGGAACACCACCAGCGCCATCCCTGACGTCGCCCAGATGTGCACGCCGACGACGGCGAACATGGCTACGTCGGGATCGCCGAGCCAGTCCACCGGGCCGAGCCCCGAGCCGCCGAGCACGGCGTTCAGCGGACCGTCGAAGGCCAGGAGCAGGTTGAAGATCGCGCCGACGATCACCGGTGAGAGCACAGCCGGGAAGAAGTAGACGCTCCGGAAGATCGAGTGTCCTGGGACCCGCAGATAGATGAAGGTGGCGAGCAGTCCCGGGATCGCGACCGCGACCGGCAGCAGCAGCACCAGCAGTCCGACGTTGCGCAGCGCGGTGCGGAACAGCGGGTCGTCGATGAGCTCCGCGTAGTTGTCGAACCCCACCGTGGCGCCGTTGTGTTCGCCGTCACCGGTGAAGGAGAAGTTGACACCCAGTCCCAGTGGCCAGAGCCGGAGCACCACGATGATCAGGACAGCGGGAGCGACCAGGACGTAGGGAGCGAGGCGATCGGCGCGCCGGCCGCCCCGGACTCGCGGAGACTTCGACGCAGGGCCGCGGCCACCTACCGCCTCACCTGCTCGCGTCCCCTCGGGCGGCCCTGCTTGAGCGGCGCTGACCGACGAACCGTCGGGTGACATGGCCTCAGCCCGCCTGGTCGGACGCCGCCAGCTGCTTGACCGCAGCGTCGACCGTGACCGATCCGCTCAGCAGTTGCTGGGACAGCCGCCCCATCAGGTCTACCGTCTTGGACGGCAGGGCCACATGCAGGGCGGGCTTGCCACGGTCGATCTCGGACACGATCGTGGCGACGGCCGGGCCGGCGCTCGAGACGTCCACGGTGCGGTCGGCCGCGATGGCGCCCGCGTCGGTGTGGAACGACTTCAGTGCGTCGGTCGAGGTCAGGGAGCGCACCAGGTCGGCGGCGACCTCGGGGTCCTTGGTCCACTTCGCGACGGCGTAGCCGATGCCGCCGTCGTAGGGAAGGCTCGGCGTGGCACCGGCCGTGACGACCGGCGACTCCATGACGCCGACATCGTCGGCGTCGAGGAATTCGGCGAAGTCCTTCCAGTGGCCGATGTCCGACATCAACCCGATGACGTGGGCGGCCTTGTTGGACTGGAACACCGCGAACGCGTCGTTGAACATCGCCGTCGAGTTCACCCCGTCGTTGTTCAGGCCTTTCTCGTCGGCCTCTTTCCAGAGCGCGAAGACCCGCTTGACCGCTGGTGAAGACCAGTCTCGTTCGCCGGCGATCCAGTCGTCGTACTCCGTGGGCGACAGGACGCCCGAGCCGAGCCCGGACAGGAAGAACTGGATGCCGATGCCTTCCTTGTTGCCCTGCGCGAAGCACCTGGCACCGGTCGCCTTGGTGATGGTCCGGCAGTTGGCGAGAAACTCGTCCCAGCTGGTGGCCGGCTTCTCCGGGTCCAGCCCTGCCTTCCGGTAGAGCGACTTGTTGTAGTAGATCGGGTGACCTTGCAAGGTCACCGGAGCGGCGTAGGTCTTGCTGTCCTTGGTGAAGGCCTCCCACCCGGCCAGCCGCTTCCTGTCATCACGGAGGTACTCGTCCAACGGCAGAAGGGAGTCCGCGCGGTCACGGATCTGCCCGCCGCCGTTGAAGAGCATGACGTCCGGCCCCTTGCCGGCTTGGATGGCGGCCCCGAGCAGGGTGTAGTACTGCTCGAACGGCTGCGCGACGAACTCGACCGTCACGCCGGGGTGCTGCTCGGCGAAGTCGGCCTTGGCCTTCTTGATGTAGGAGGACGCTGCGGCGTCGCCGGACTTCCAGTCCCAGACGACGAGCTTGCCCTTCGAACCACCGGACGCCGCATCCGGGTCGGAGGCGCTTCCGCAGCCGGCTAAGACAACGAGCCCGGCAACCAGGATCGCCGACCACGGTGTTCGCTGCTTCATTGCTGCCCCGCTCTCCTGAGGTGGCCGGCTGCCCGGCAGTTGAGGTTGAGGAGGAACGCAACTCGTATGACGTGTGTAACTCGTATGACGTATGACGTCAACCGGATGCCGTATAATAGGCCAGCATCCGTGGTACGACGCGGTTCCCGGGGGGTGCCATGACGGCAGTACCGCAGTCATCCACAGAGGCTTCCGAGGCCCCCGCCTGGAGTCGGCGCCCGGCGAATCTTGCCGCCGCCGTCACGGCTGAGCTGGTGGAGCGGATCGTTCGTGGAGTCCATCCGTCCGGTTCGCCGCTGCCCCCCGAACCCGTGCTCTGCGAGACCTTCTCGGTCAGCCGCACCGTGGTCCGCGAGGCGGTGAAGATACTTCAGGAGAAGGGGCTGGTGCAGGTCCGCCAGGGCGCCGGCACGATGGTCACGCCGTCGGCGATGTGGAACATGCTTGACGAGCTGGTCCTCGGCGCGACCATCGCCGAGGACGAGAGCCTGGCCATCCTCGACCACCTCGTCGCGACCCGCCGCGTGCTGGAGTCCGACATGGCCAACGTCGCCGCCCGCCTGGCGAACGCCGAGGTGATCGAGCAGCTGCGCAGTCTGGTGGAGCGGATGGACGAGCTCGTCGACGACCCCGCTTCGTACCACGAAGAGGACCGGGCGTTCCACGACACCGTCATGCAGGCGTCGGGGAACCGCATCGGCCGTGCCGTGGTCCGTTCGCTGGAGCGGCAGGTCATCGACTCCGCCCGTTACACCGGCCGAACCGGCCGCGCCTTCTGTGTCGCGTCCAACCACGGCCATCGGCGCATCTACGAGCGGATCGCCGCGCACGACCCCAAGGGTGCGGCCGAGGCGATGTTCACCCACATCACCGAGGCGTGGGTGGTGCGCCGCAGCGGGCCGGGCGAGCCGACTCTGCTACGGCGTTGACGGCGACCGACGGTCCTGCAGCTCGCGTTGCCGACGACGAAGCTGCTGGTGCTGCGGACGACTGCACCTGTCCGGGCCTTGGCACACCCCGCTGAACGACCGGATGAGCCCGGAGGGGCCAGCGGGGGCGTGCCGCATTCAGCACGTGTCGACGGATCCACCGAGGCGCGGCGGGGGCCCGCACCCACTCGGGCCCCCGCCGCCGGCATCCGCTCCTGTCCTCAAGGAGCGGACAGACGTTGATTCCGCTGTCGCAGTGCCCACTGCTGGTTGGTGCCGCCGTTGCAGGACCAGAGGATGGTCCTGGTGCCGTTGGCGGTGCCGCCGGCGTTGGCATCGAGGCACAGTCCGGAGTGGACGCCGGTGATGGTGCCGTTGGGGTTGACGTTCCACTGCTGGTTGTTCTGGCCGTTGCAGTCCCAGATGACGACGGCGGTGCCGTTGGTGGTGCCGCGTCCGCTGGCGTCGAGGCACTTGTTTCCGTGGACGGTCAGTTGTTTGCCGGTGGTGTAGGTCCAGGTCTGGCCGGCTGCGCCGGTGCAGTCCCAGAGTTGGGTCTGGGTGCCGTTGGCGGTGCCGGCGCCGGGGACGGTCAGGCAGCGGCCGGACTGCGCGCCCACGATCTGCTGACCCGTGGGCGGCGGGGTGGTGCCCTGCGGTCCGGCGGACGCCATCACGTCCTGGGCGCCGGAAGGCCAGTTGCCATTGGTGACCGTGACATTGCCGGAGACCACGTTGCCTCGGTCCCCGTTGGTGATGTTCGTGCTGCCGTTGGTCGACCAGTTGTTGGTGACGGTCCAGTTCCCCATGTTCTCGCCACCCCAGTAGTTGGCCGTCGCCCACGTACCGGTGCTCGAGAAGACGTTGTTGGTGGCCGTGTAGTACTTCGAGCCCTCGTCGAAGTACACCCCGAAGTATCCGTTGGTCCGCAGGCAGTAGTTCCGGCTGATCTGCGCGCTCGGGTTCCATCCGAGCGTGTAGATGCAGCCACCGTCGTTCATCTGCTGCATGACATCGTGGATGTAGTTGCCGATGAGCCGGTTGTTGGACGCGGTGGTCGGCGTCGTGTAGCGCGGCTGGTAGTTGTACAGGCCGCGGTTGGCATAGTGGGTGCTGCCGCCCGCGTCGTTGGCGCCCCAGCCGTACCCGATCGACATGCCGGAGTACGGCATGTTGTAGACCTCGTTCTGGGCGACGGTGCTGTTGGTGACGTACGTGGTCAGGACGGAGACGATGCCCCGGTGGTCCGCCCCGAGGTCGTGGATGCGGTTGTTGCTGATCGTGATGTCCCTGTTGACCATGCGCTGGTCGCTGGGATGGTGGGCGTCGGCGCGCACGCCGCCCACGAGGATGCCGCCGGCCGAACTCCGGGCGATCTCCGACCGGGTCACCGTGATGTTGGCGGCACCCAGGCCGACGCCGCTGGCGTGCGCGTTGGCGTCGTTGCCGATCCCGATGGCCGTCTGGCCCAGGTTGACGAACCGGGAGTCGCTGAAGGTGATGGTGTTGGCGGCGGAGACCTGCACGGCGGCCGGCATCTGCTGCCAGTGTGGCCGGGCAGCCTCGAACTGTGTGCAGCCGTTGTGGCAGGAGTCGAAGCTCGGCCAGCTCCAGTTGCCGGAGATGTACGCGCCCGTCTGCTGGTCTGCGTAACCCTGGTTGCTGCTGGGGCCCAGCCAGCTCGTACCGGTGAAGGTGATCCCGCTGAACGTGACGTGGTGCGCCGGCTCGCTGTACGTGCCCCCGACACTCACCAGCGACTGCAGCCTCGGCAGTTCCACACTGGCAGTGCTCATGTTCTGCCCGGCCAGGGGGATGTAGTACAAGGATCCGGCCGTGGGGTTGAGGTACCACTCGCCGGGCGAGTCCAGGAACTCGTACGCGTTGGACAGGTAGAACGGACCGGCCCGGTGAGGCCGCATGAGGGTGTCGTAGCCGAAGTTGTTGTTGTTCCACGCCGGCTGCTGCATCGTGATGAAGTTCCCACTGATGCTCTGCACCGGCGAGTACCGGTCGGTGAAGGAGTTGACGCTCTCCACCTCGATCCGGCTCTGGCCGGCCAGGTTGTTCAGATAGCTCAGCGCACCGCTCGAGAACCTCATCCCGGCGCTGGAGGCCGTGAAATCGGCTCTGTTCACCTGCGTGCGTGCCCGGGTGGCGACGGCGCCGTCGACATAGAGCTGCCTGGCATCGAGACCGGCGGGCACGTCGGCCTTCCAGATGTTCCTGGCTGCGTCGGCCACCGACCAGCCGGTGACCGCCCGGGCACCGGTGATCACCGGGCGCGCCGACGGGGCGGCCCGCCACACGACCGTGTGACCGCCTGAGCCGGAGTCCTCCGCCGTCAGCCGCAGGGGTTGGGCCAGCCGGTACACACCGTCGGCCAACTGCACCACGATGTCGTCCGACATGGCGTCGTTGAGCGATCGCACCGCCGCCTGCGCGGCGGTCAGTGAGCACGGCTGCGCGCTGGAACAGTCGGTGCCGGTGCCGGACGGCGAGACGTACACCGTGTGGGGAGCTGCGGCTGCGGGCGCGGGGAACGCCATCACGGCGGTCGCGGTCAAACCGACTGTGGCGGCTCCGGCCAGCAGCCGCCTTCGTATCCTGAGAGTTGTGAACACCTTTTCTCCTTTGGCGGTTCCCGGGCGGACGGGATGAGGCGCGACCGGGCTACTCGACGTGCGGGGGTGAGGGCTCGCGGAGGGGACACGATGTTCGGGCGTGGGCGTGGGCGTTGGCGTTGCGCTTCGCTCGGTGCCCACCGCCGTACTGTCGGCGAGTCGTGCGAGGTCCGCCCCACCGCGGCGTGGACCGGGCCGCCGACGCAGGGCGCGCGCCGTTGATCGGCGGCACGGGCTTGCCGGCGTCCTCGAACGCCTCGACCGCCGCGCCCGCGACCGCCCCGGCGTCCATCCAGACGCCGTCGATCGTGCCGTACCGCTCGATGCAGTCGTTGACGATCTTCTTCGCCCTGGCCGGGTCGCCGTCGGTGAACTCGACGCCGACGACGTCGACGCCCGCCTTGTCGAAGGCGACCTTCGCCGCGGACCAACGGGTCTCCAGCACGTCGACACCGGGCAGGATGCGCAGCGCGAGCACCTTGCCGCCCCGCTTCATCTCCTGGGTGACGAACTCCGCCGCGACGTGGCCGAATCCGTAGCCGCCGATCGGGTTGACGAACGTCACCGGGCAGGTCGTGTCGACGCCGCGGTCGAAGACGATGACCGGCAGGCCCTTCCGGCAGGCGGCCTCCACGGCCGGGGTGAGCGTCGCGGTGGTGTTCGGCGAGACGATGAGCGCGTGGCAGCCCTTGTTGCCGCCGGTGGTCGGTGCGTCGCCTCCTGGTGTGGACAGCGGCGGGGCGTAGTAGACGTAGACGTGCCGGCTGATGGCGAAACCCGGGTCGATGCCGATGCCCTGCCGGCCGTCCTCGTCGTGCACGTATACGGGGATGCTGCCGATCACCGTGGTGGTGCCGTTGACGTCCGTGCGGCGCACGGTCCCGCTGCGGGCGGTGTGCAGCACCGACCGGTCGGCGAGTACGGCCAGCGACATCGGCTCACCGACCTCCGCCACCCCGCGGGCCAGTTGGACCTGCTGGAAGTCGGCGGCGTTGGAACTCGGCGGCGTTGATCGGGTGCGCCGAGACCGGGGGCGCACTGGACAAGGTTGCCATGAGAGCGGCCGCTACCAGGAGCAGAGCAGAACCGATGGCCGGCCAACGCGCGGGAACACTCTTTGCTCATGAACATGACAATGCACTCCCCTTCCTGAACAGGCGGCTGCCAGGCTTGGGGCGCGCGCTGCCGCGCCGATGCCGTAGCGAGATGTCGCCGCCTCGGCTCGCTGGAATGTGCTTCAGCAGGCGACTACGCCGAGCGGGGGCAACAGCTCGGAAACAGGAGAAGTCGATGGTTACCGCGCTGTCGGGTCACATCGACGACCGTGATGGTACACCGACAAGACTAGAAGACTTCAGCCCCATATGTCCACACTGCCCTCCGGACCGACCAAGCTTCTGGCCTGATGTGGAGCAAGTCACGAAGGGCCCGAGCCCTGTCAGGACTCGGTGCCATCTGCCACCCGGTTCGGCGGGACGCAGACGGGTGCGTGATCGCCGCCGCCCGCGCGACAATCCGGCCGAGCCCGGCCACACCTTCGCCGACCACGGAAACACCCCCTGCGCACCGCAGCCGAGGCCGCGGGACTCACCACGTCCCCCAGATCGTGGCCATCAGCCGCCCCCGGCGAAGGCGACCAGTTTCTTTACTGCGCCGGCCCGGCCGAAGTCAGCCACGCGGCCAACCAGTCCGCGACCACCCCGGGTCCGCAAGTCCTGCACATCAGTTGGAGCGCCCGGAGCGGGACGAGGAACGAGCGGGACGAGGAACGACACATCCTGAGGCTTCTCCCGTACGGAGAGTCGGTCAGCCCTGGTGTAATCGGTGGCGGACGACCGAGGATCGAGGGGGGCCATCATGCAGGCCAAGGAGACGTTGTTCGCCGATCTCGTTCAGGGCCGGGCCCAGCAGTTCCAAGTGCCGCTCTACCAGCGGACGTACTCCTGGACCGAGAAGCACCTCAAGCAGCTGTGGAGCGACATCCTGGAGCAAGCCCGACTGCTCGAGTCGGCGGAGGGGAAGGCCAGCACACACTTCCTCGGTTCCGTCGTGCTCGCGCCGTCACCGCAGAACGATGCGATGTTCCCCCGCTGGCTCGTCGTCGACGGTCAGCAGCGGCTGACCACGCTGTCTCTGGCCCTGGCCGCCATCCGCGATCATGTCGCGGACACGGCGCCGAACGAGGCTCAGCGGATCGACGAGCAATACCTGATCAACAAATGGAACAGTGGCAACGACCACCTCCGCCTGCTGCCGACTCAGGCGGACCGGCCGCAGTTCGCCGCCCACATCCGCGGCTCCCTCACCGACCACGCCCCCGGCAGCGGTGTCGCCACCGCCTACACCTTCTTCCGCAAGAAGCTCGTCGAGGCGGACGATCCGGTGGCTCCGCAGGACGTGTTCCTCATCGAGCAGGCGATCATCTCCCGGCTCACGCTGGTGGCGGTGACCGCCGAACGCGGCGACAACGTGCACCGCATCTTCGAGTCGCTCAACAACACCGGTCTCAAGCTGAGCCAGGCCGACCTGCTGCGCAACTACCTCTTCATGCGGCTGACGACGCGCGGCGAGCACGTCTACGAGACTCACTGGCTGCCTCTGCAGGGCAGTCTCAGCAACGACGACCTGGAACAGCTCATGTGGCTGCAACTCGTACTCGACGGGGACGACCGGGTCCGCCGCCAGGACCTGTACGCGGCCCAGCAGAAGCATTTCGAAGAAGGGAGGACGGGCGAGGCGGAGATCGAGGGGTACATCAGGGAACTCCACCGCCGCAGCGTCCACTTCCGCCGACTGCTGCACCCCGAGGAGGAACCCGACCTCACCGTCAGGGCCGCGCTGCGCCGCCTGGACGCGTGGCAGGCGGCCGTCACCTATCCCGCCTTGATGCTGCTGCTCGATCGGCGCGAGCGCGGGGAGCTGGACTCCTCCGAAGTCGCCCGTGCCATGGCGTACATCGAGAGCTTCCTCGTCCGCCGGATGATCTGCCGGGTCCCGACCAACAACCTCAACCGGATCTTCCAGGCAGTGCCCGGACAGCTCCCGCGCGACGTGCCCGTCACCGAGGGGCTGCACCGGCTCCTCTCCTCCGAGAACCGCTTCTGGCCCGACGACACCGAACTGCGCGACAAGATCCGGAAGGCGCCGTTCTACCAGTACGGCCGTCCGCAGCAGCGCAAACTGGTACTGCAACGGCTGGAGGAGAGCTACGGGCATCCTGAGCCGGTCGACTTCACCACCGCGCAGCTCACCGTCGAGCACGTCATGCCGCAGTCGCCCGGCGACGAGTGGCTGCGCGCGCTGAGCGAAGAGGCGGCCGACGACGAGACCGCTGAGGAACTGCACGCCCTGTTCCAGCACACCCTCGGCAACCTGACGCTCACCGCGGTCAACTCGGAGCTCTCCAACCACCCCTTCGAGCGCAAACAGGATCTGCTGCGGGGCAGCCACCTGGAGATGAACCGGCGCATCGCCGCCACCGAACGCTGGGGGGTGCGCGAGATCCTGGCGCGCGCCGACGAACTCGCCGACCGCGCGATCGCCCTGTGGCCGGCGCCCCTGCGCGGAGTCGGCCGCGCGGAACGCAGCCGCGACTGGCAGCTCGCCCACCAGGTCCTCGCCGCGCTCCCCCACGGCACCTGGACCTCGTACGGCGACGTCGCCGCGTTCCTCGGCTCAGGCGCCCAGGCTGTGGGCAACCACTTGGCCAACACCCCCGGCGTGGCGTACGCGTACCGCGTCCTCACCTCCGAGGGCAGGGTCTCCGACGGCTTCCGATGGGCGGCGCCCCAGGATGCGGGAAGTGACGACGTCCGCGCCCGGCTGACCGCCGACGGCGTCCGCTTCACGTCCTCCGGGGCAGCCGACACGGCCCAGCGGCTCACCGCCGACGACCTCGCCGCGCTGCTCGCCGGCACGGACGATGACGAGACGGACGGCGAGGACAGCGCTCAGGACGGCAGCGTGGAGGCGCCGGGCGACGAAACGCGCGCCGAGCGGTTCTTCCGCCAGCTCACCAGGGACGACTCCCCGGAAACGGTCGACGCGGTCCGTGCGCTCTTCGCCCACTGGGAGGGACTCGGCGGTTGGATCGGTCACGGCGCGGGGCGCGTCACCACCAGCGCGTTCCTCATGCTCGGCGAGGCGGGCGGCCCCGGACGCGGCATCTGGCCGATGACGCTCTACCCCGGTACCGGGCGCGGCGGCACAGCGGAGGTGGTGTTCCAGTACCTCGCCGCGCGGGAGCCGTTCACCAACCGCGCCCTGCGCGCGGAACTCCTCACTCGTCTCAACGCGTTGGACGGCGTCAACATCCCGGAGGGCAAGCTGGAGCTGCGCCCCAACATCCGGTTGTCCCTGTTGGAGAAGGACGCCAACCGGGAGTTGCTCGCCCAGACGCTGACGTGGTTCCGGGACCGCTGGGAGGACCGGAGCGCGTCCTGACGCCACGTCGGCCGACGACCGGGCCGCGGTGGGACGGGCACCGGGCGGCAGAGTGCCTCACCCTGGCTGCCGCCCGGCCCGGGCGGTCCGTCGGGCGCACTCCGCCCACACCGTCTTGCCGCCCGGGTGACGGGGCTCGCATCCCCAGGTCTCGGCGAGCGCTGCGACGAGGAACAGGCCCCGCCCGGACTCGCCGTCGGCATCGGCGGCCCGCGGTCGACGTGGGCAGACGTTCACCCCTCGCGTCGGTGACCTCGATCCGCAGGGTGGTGGGCGTCAGAGCGAGGGTGAGGCGTGCGTCCCTGCCCCGCACCCGCCCGTGCGCGGCCGCGTTGGCGGTCAACTCCGCGATGAGGAGGGACGCCGTCGTCAAGCTGTCGTCGGCGGCGGGCTCCGACCGCCCTGCTGCGCGGCGAGCCAGCGCTCAGCGGCACGGCGTGCGGTGTGCGCGCCCCGCGCCGTGGTGGGGAACAACCTGTTCCGGGCCCTCGGCCGTCAGATCAAGGTCGCCCGGGAGCGGCATGAGGGGCACAGGACGAAGATCGCGCTGCGCCCGCTGCGCGGGACGAGCGGGTGTCACTGCGAGGGCCGGAGCTCCGGCCCTGCGGTTCGCGGTCGGCGTGCGCTGGTATGACTCGGCGCAGAGAGCCGTGAGGCGGCTCGGCTCCGGTGGCCGGGGGCCCGCCCGGATGGGAGCGTGGACTGCGGGGACGACCTGTACGCCGCCGGACGGGGCCGGCCTTCAGCCGAGACGGAGACTGCCATGTCGTTGGTCGAGAAACTGCTCGATGCCTACCCCGCCGAGACGGGAATGCCGCCCAGGCTCCTGGGCGAGGCGGTCGACAAGCTGTACGAGTGCGCCGGTGTCTGTCTCACCTGCGCCGACGCGGCAGCCGCCGAGCAGGATCCGGAAAAGATCGTGATGTCCATCAAGTGCGTACGGCTCGACAACGACTGCGCGGATCTGTGTACGGTCGCCGCCCGCATCCTCGCCCGGCAGACGGGCTACGACGCGCCCACGACCATGGCCGTCATCGAGGCGACCCGGACCGTCCTTCGGGCGAGCGCGGACGCCGCCGAGGAGTTCAAGGAGATCCCCTATTTCGACTTGTCCGCGAGGGCCTGCCGCGAGACGGTGAAGCTCCTCGAGAAGCTGGTCGAGCAGATGAAGTCGAGCGGGGCGGCGGAGGGCTACCCGACGTCACCGCCCAGCGCGACGACGCCGGCCGGAGCGTCGATGGACAGCGGCGCGCAGACGCCGGAGAGAGCCGACGTGTCCGAGGACGAGCTCCGTGAGATGAACGTGGACGAACTGCGCGAGATGGCCAGCGGCAAGGGCCTCAGCGGGGTGCACAGCATGCGCAAGGAGGAACTCATCAAGGCCATCAGCGGCAAGCGCGGCTCCTAGTACTGCAACGGTTGGGGCGCACAGGACGAGTGGGGCGCCCGTCCTCCGGATTGCGGCCCCGCTCCGGGCTGCGGCCCCGGTCCGTCGGCTTCCGCGGGCGCCGGCCCCCTGCCTGTGCTGGTGCGGTGGCGCCGGACCGGGACACCGGCGCGGCGCCCATGCAGCAGCGTGACCGCCCCGCACGTTTCCGGAGCCTCCCGCGGGGGGACTCGCGGCTCGTGGTGGCGTACGGGGCGGAACAGCGGGTCCAGGTGCCGGCGTTGCGGGCCGGGTGGCTGACGCAGACGTTCGTCCACTGGTCCTTCGCTCCGGAGGCGGTGCAGGCGCTGCTTCCCGAGGGCCTGGTCGTGGACGAGCACGAAGGCGCTGCCTGGGTGGGTCTCACACGTCCATTACGGCGACTACACCGTGATGCGTTCGCCGCTGGCCGCGTTCCTCAGGGAGGTCGACGCCCTCGGACTCGGCGATCGCCTCGTCCACTGCCCTCACGGACAGCGCACACGGATCACCGCAGCACCGGGAGCGACGCCGACGGTCGTCTGACGTGCCGCCGTCGAGCCGGTGATTGGAATCCGCCCATGTGGATTAGGCGGCCCGCGCCGCGCAGCGGCACGCACCGGTCGTCTTCGCCGCGACCCGCCGGACAGTCGCCGGGGCAGCGCGCGCCGCTCGCCGGCTGGGCGCTTCCGTCCGGGGCGGCCGGGTACACGCGCAGGCCCAGGCAGCCCTCCAGGGTGCCGTCGGGAGCGTCGGTCACCAGGAAGTCGGCCGCCTGGGCGGCGTAGAGCGAGACGGGACGCTCCCGCAGCGCACCCGAGCGCACGAAGGGCCGGGACAGGTCGGCGAGCGCTGCGGCGTCCTGCGGACGGGCGGTGCGCACGCAGGACGCCGGCGTGCGGCGCGCGGGCGGCTGCGGGGCGGGCCGTGGGGAGGCCGTGATCACGTCTTTCCTTCCGGCTCCACCGCGTGCGGAGAACGACCCGGCGCAGGCGCGAGGGGTCAGTCGTCCAGCGACGCCACGAGCGACCGCACTCCGGCCCCGCGCCGCCCGGTGAGACCGGAGCACCCACGGCGGCATCAGCGCTTCGGGACGTCCCTGACGAACACGATGCCGTCGCTGTCCGCCAGGTGGGCGGGGTCGAGCGGGGCGTAGCCGAACCAGGGGGACACACGGGGCGCGGGCCGCGGATCGCCGAGGGCGGCGGCCAGCCGCGGGGCGTCGACGACGCAACGGTCCTCCGGCAGCGCGTACAGGAGTCCTTCGACGGTGTCCGGCGGCGGAGTGTCCACTCCCTGGTGCCGGATCGTGCCGAGGGCCGTGGCCACGAAGGCGTACTCCTCCCCGAGGCGGGTGCTCACCAGCGCACCGGCGCCCCACCACTCCAGCGGCGCACCGCCCATCCGCATCGTGCTCCTGCCCCGCTGGAGATGGGAGTTGTGGGCGTGGACGAGCGCCGGGCCCCGGGCGGCGACGGCGAGGAGGTTGTGGGCCATCATCCCGTCCCGCGCGCTCACCAGCCGGGTCAACCGGCTCGGGGAGGTGTCGGCCATGCAGTGGTGGTAGCGCAGCAGGCCGGTGGCGGTGCGCCCGTACAGGCGGGCCCGGTCCCAGTCGTCCCACGAGGTCGACGCGATCAGGTGCGGCGTCTGCTGGTCGAGCAGCGCCACCAGATCGTCGGCGATCAGCCGCAACCGGCCGGCCTCGGCCGACCGCCCCACGGACCGGGCCGGGTCCCGCATCGCGGCGGGCTCGGTCCACCGGTCGTCGGCACCGAGCAGGTGGTCGAGCGTCTCCGCGGTACAGGGGAGCAGGTCCGCGTCCACCCAGGCCGAGAGGTAGTCGTGGAGTGCGGTCAGGGCCTGCCGGGGGCTCGCGGCCCCGGTGATCTCCAGCGGGCCGTCGAAACCGGCGAAGCGGAGCTGTTCGGACGGGGGCCGGCCGTCGTTGTGGGCGCGCATCCAGCGCACGAGCTCGCGGTTGGCCGCGAAGGCCCCCCAGCCGTGGCTGATCCCGTGCTCCACGACCTCGTCGAGGGTGCCCGTGCCCGAGGTGACATAGTCGTCGACGACCAGGCCGCTCAGGCAGTCGCTCTCGATCGCGATCGTCCGGTAGCCCTCCTCCTCGACGAGCTGCCGGAAGAGCTCGTTGCGCAGGTCGAGCAGTGCGTCCTCGCCGTGGGTGGGCTCGCCCAGGGCGAGCAGTCGGGGCCGGCCCCGGAGCAGCCCCATCACGGCGGCGGCCTCGACGGCATGGGCGGTGTCCTTGATGTCAATCGCCATGCCGTCAACGCTATCGTTGAACCTCCGGTGGAAACTTTGGACGAGTATCGGCGGGAGCATGGGGCGAAACCTTCAAAGCGGTGAGCGGCTCAGGCCGGTCGATCTGACACGCGGGCACGGTCTGTCCACGCAGGCGATCAGGAACTACGAGGAGGCCGGCATCCTTCCGGCCGCCGGTCGCACGCCGCACGGTTACCGCACGTACACCTCGCTGCACGCGGGCGCCCTGCGCGCGTTTCTCGCCCTGGTGCCCGGCCACGGCCACCGGACGGCGGCGTCGATCATGCGAGCGGTGAACGAGGGCGCGGTCGACGAGGCGCTGCGCATCGTCGACGAGAGCCACGCCCAGCTCCTCGACGACCGGCGGACCCTCCAGGCCGTCGAGCGTGCCCTGCGCGACCTCGGACCGGTCACGGCGCCCGAGCCCGGCGTCGGGACAGGCCCGACCGGGATGTCGGGCTCGGCCGGCGCATCCGCGTCGGCCCCCGTGTCCGGACCTGCCGAGGTGCCCGGTCCGGCCGCGGTCTCCGGGACCGGCGGCACGTTCATCGGGCCGCTGGCCGGGAAGCTCGGCCTCCGGCCCGCGACGCTGCGCAAGTGGGAGCGCGCCGGGCTCGTGCGCCCGCGCCGCGACCCCCTGACCGGATACCGCGTCTACGACGAGGCCGATGTGCGGGACGCCCGGCTGACGCACCAGCTCCGGCGGGGCGGCTACCTGCTGGAGCAGATCGCCCGGGTGCGGGCGGCGGGCGGCCTGGAGCCGCTGGAGGCGGCACTGGGCGACTGGCGCGGCCGGCTGTCCGCGCGCGGGCGGGCGATGCTGACCGGCGCCGCGGAGCTGGAGGCGTACCTGCGCGAGCGCGAAGGGGACGTCGGGCGCCCGCCGGGCCGGGCACGCGTCACCGCCGGTTCCGCCCCGGCCGCCGCTGAGGCCGAACCGTCCGCCGCCCGGGCGGGCCCGGTACCGGGCCCGCCCAGGTGAACCGGCCTCGGCGACCGCCGGCGGAGTGAGGGACGGGACGGCGGTTCACCGGGCCACCGCCCGGCAGTAGTCCGCGTCCGCGGCCAGCAGGTTGCGATACGTGTCCTGCGCCGTGACGACACCGTCGTCCAGGACGACGACGCGGTCGGCGGCGTCCAGGAGGACCGGGCTGCTGGTGATCACGAGGCTGGTGCGGCCCCGGCGCAGTTTCGCGATGCTAGTCCCGGCCGACCATGAACCGTTCGCCCGTCCTCGCCTCCGGCTTCAGGTCGACCTGGACCTGATGCGTCGTCTGACGGTCCACCGTCTTGCCGAGTTCGGCCGTCACCACGCCGATGCGCAGGCCGCCGCGGCCGGTTCCGCTCCGGTGGACCTGCACCGTGAACGTCAGGCTGACCTTCTCCACGCTGAAGCCCAGGGCCCGGCCCTCCCCCTCCTGCTGGGCCTGCTCCAGTTCGTCCCGGATCTGGCGGATCACGTCGGTCAGCCCCACGAACCCCGGACCATCCGTCAACTCGCACCCCCCGAAAGGTCGTTGATCTGATGTCGCCCCAGTATGCGACAGGACCCGGCACTCGTATAGTCATGGTATGGCGGCCGACGGGGGTAACCATGAGGGTTCGTCCATGGAAACGCCTTGCTGGGCGGTGCGCATCCGGCGGGCGAACGGGAAGATCGCGGGCGCCGGCATCCTGCTGAGCCCCGACCGGGTCCTCACCTGCGCCCATGTGGTGAAGGACCGAGAGGCGCACTTCACTGCGGAGTTCGTCGGAGCGGCGCCCGGACGGGCGGTGCCCTCGGTGGCGGCGCGGGTCGACGGGGACGCGTACGTGCCGAACACGCGGGACGCCGACGGCGATCCCAGCGGCGATGTGGCCCTGCTGCGCCTGGAACACCCCAGACCCGCCGGCGAAACGACACTGCTCCACCGGCTCTCCGCCCCGAACCGCGCGGTGCAGATGTACGGCTTCCCCTACGAACACAACGGCGGCATCTGGTTCCGGGCCAGCATCGTCGGCGGTTGCGGCCGCGACGGGCAGGTACAGCTGAGCCCCACGAGCGCCGGCGAGCTGGCCAGCCCGGGATGCAGCGGCTCGGGCGTGGTGGACACCCAGAGCGGCAAGGTCATCGGGATGCTCCTGAGCGGGATCAAGGACCGCCACGGCAACCTGTTCTCCTTCATGAGCCCGGCCGAGACCATCGTCCGGCATCTCCCCCAGGTCGCCCGGTGGACCCGGGGCAGGACGGCGGTCGACGACCGGCTCCGGTCCACGGGGCGGGACGCGGCCCAGTCCCTGCTCGACGAGCCGTTCGCGCAGCGCCTCGCCCACTGGCTCCAGGACGACGGACAGCAGGTGAAGATCAGCCTCGTCCCGGTCGACGACGCGGTGCGGTCGGCGACGCTGCGCCGGGCCATCACCCTCGCCGACCGGGAGCTGCGCACCTCGGCCTCCGTCGACCGGGCCTCCCTGGACTCGCCCGGCACCGTCCCGTCGGCCGGCGGCCACGACCTGGCCGTGGACGCCGCGGGGCTCACCTCCACCGAGATCGGGGAGCGGATCGCCGAGCGCATGGGGCTGTGGCGGCATCCGGCCGACCCGGTGGCCGAGCGGCTCGGGGCCGCGGACGTCACCCTCACCCTGGTCGTCGTCGGCGTCGACCAGGCCGCCGACCCGCCGGCGCTGCTGGACCTGCTGACGACGCTGCGGGCCGGGGGAAACCGTCTGCTGCTGGTCTTCCGCACCGCGGACGCGGTCTACCACCGGGCCCGTCACGACCTGGTGGTGGCGCCGGAGCGGGAACGCCGGGCCCGTCTCGTGGAGCGGCTGAAGAGGATCACCGGGCCGCTCGCCGGGACGCTCCAGGCGCGCAGGGCGGCCGTGTGGGCCGAGGACATCCGCTCCCCCGACGCCGACCTGGTCAGAGCCCACGCCGCACTGGCGGCCCTCCGGCGCGCGGAGGGCACCGCCGGCGCCGGCGGCCCGGACCTGGCCCGCTACGAACGGCTCGCGGAACGGGTGGCCGCGCGGATGACCAGGAGCATCGACACGCTCGACAGACTCCGCGACCGGCGGGACGAACTGGACGGCCGGCTGCGCAGCTACCACGTACTGCACCTGGACTCCCTCAGAGGCGAGGAAGAGGATCTGACCTTGGACGCCCTCCATCTCCGCGCACACGAACTGCTGCAGGCCAGGCCGTGTGACGTGCAGGCCGCCGAGGCCGCCGTGGACGCCTACACGCGTGACGTCGACCGCCGGGCCACCCAGAGACAGGGGCAGGGGGGTGCCTCCGCGTCATGACATCCGTCTTATCGACGCCGACGCGGTGCCCCAGATCCGCCTGCGGCGGCCGCATCATGGTGACCGGCTTCTGCGACACCTGCCAGCGCCGGCCCCCCGAGGCGGCCCGGCCGGCGCCGGCGGCGCGGCCCGCCGCCGAGCCCGAGGAGGCCTCGCGCCGGCCCACCGCGCCGGCCGCAGACGCGCTCGACGGCGACGGCCTGCTGGTCCTCCCGCCCATCCCCTCCCCCGACCCGGCGGAGGCCGCGAGCACCGCCGCCAGTCCGCCCACCGGGGGCCGGCCCTGCGGCGTCGACAACTGCACCGGCACCATCGGCGTCGCCTACGTGGGAGGCCCCGCCCTCGACGAGGGCTACTGCCCCCGGTGCGGCCGGCCGTACTCGTTCAGGCCGAAACTGCGCCCCGGCGACCGGGTCGGCGGGCACTACCGGGTGCTCGGCTTCCTCGCGGCGGGCGGACTCGGCTGGGTCCACCTGGCGGAGGACACCCGGGTGCCGGGCCTGTACGTCGTCCTCAAGGGGCTGATCAACACCGGTGACGCGGTCGCCCGGCGGTCGGCCGTCGAGGAGCGCCGCTCCCTCACCACGCTCCACCACCGGGACATCGTGCGCATCGTCACGCATGTCCAGCACCAGGAGCCCGGCGAGGCGGAACCCACCGGATACATCGTGATGGAGTACGTCGGCGGGCGCTCGCTCGACTGGATCCGGCGCGCCTCCGACGAGGAACTCACGCACCTGTTCGGCGGCCCCTTCGGCATCGGTCATGTGATCACCTACGGCTGCAAGATCCTCGGCGCCCTGGAGTACCTGCACGACCAGGGGCTGCTCTACTGCGACATGAAGCCCGACAACGTCATCCACTACGGGCGCGACATCAAGGTCATCGACCTCGGCGCCATCCGGCGCACCGACGACCGCTCCTCCAACCTCGTCTACACCTCGGGCTACGCGCCGCCGAAGCACGAACGCGACACGCGCGGCTTCCACGTCGACACCGACCTGTTCACGGTCGGCCGGACCCTGCAGACCCTGGCCGCCCGCGCCGAGCCGGCCGCGGGACTCGCCGCCCGCTCGTTCGACGCGCTGGTCCGACGCGCCACCCACGAGGAGGCGGCGGCCCGGTTCACCTCGGCGGCCGAGATGAGCCGCCAGCTGTGGGAGGTGCTGCGCGAGCACCTGGCGCTCAGCGGACACGAGCCGTACCCGGAGCGCTCCACCCGGTTCGAGCCGACGGCGGCGGTGTTCGGCGCGGCGCTCGGCACCGTGCCGTCGCTGGAGCACTGGACGGGGCGGCCGGACCCCGGGGTGCCGGAACTGCCCGTCGGTCCGCCGGAGCCCGGGGACACCGCGCGGGCCCTGCCCGTCCCCGTCCCCGACGCCCACGACGCCGCCGCCGTGCTGCTCGGCGGCCTCGTGTCGGGCAGCCCCGAGCGCATCGCGGAGCGCGCCGCTCGCGACCCGGCGCTCGACACGGTGGAGACGGCGTTGTGGCTGTGCCGCGCCTACCTCGACACCGGGGAGCCGGACCGTGCCGAACGCTGGCTCGACCGGGCGGACGAGCGCAGCCCCGCGTACGACTGGCGGCTCTTCTGGCACCGCGGCCTGGTGCGGCTGGCACAGGGTCAGGTGCAGCAGGCGGAGGACGAGTTCGCCGCGACCTACGCCGCGTTGCCCGGGGAGTCGGCGCCGAAGCTGGCGCTCGGCTACTGCGCGGAGCGACTGCGTGCCGCGGAGCACCGGACCGAGGCCTACTACGAGGCGGTGTGGCGGCGGGACCGGACCCAGGGCAGCGCGGCCTTCGGGCTCGCCCGGCTCCATCTGCGCCGCGGGGACCGGGCCCGGGCCGTCGCGGTCCTCGACGAGGTGCCGACGACCTCACGGCACTACGACGCCGCGCGCATCGCGGCCGTCCGGGTGCTCACCGGCCGGCTGGCCGGAGCGGGGCCGACGACGGACCAGTTGGCCGAGGCCGACCGGCGGCTGGCGCGGCTCGGGGAGTCCGCGCAGCACCTCGTGGGCAGCGGGGCCTGGGAGCGGCTGCTCACCGAGGTCCGGGAGAACGTCCGAGCCTGCCGTCCGCCGGAGGGGTGGGGGGCGGGATTCCCCGCCGGTGAGCGGTTCGGTCCGGCGGACACACCGAGCGCACTGAGCGAGCTGCTGTCCCGCTCGCTGCGCAGGCTCGCCGACCAGGCGGGCAGCGCCGCCGAGCGCGGTGACCTGCTCGACCGGTCCTACGCGGTGCTCCCCCGGGCGGTCGGCCTGCGGGAACTGCTGCGGGGCCTGCGGCGGACGGCGTGAAGACGCGGAGCCCGTGGGCGGGACGCCGGCGGGACGGGAACGGGCCGACGGGCGGGCCGGGGGGCCCGCGGACGAGGAGCACGGACACCGTGGACGGAGAAGTACCGTGAACGAGGACGCGGACGGCATGCATGCGGGGGGCGGCGGGGCGGCGGGGAGCCCCTCGGTCGGTCTCGGCATCAGCCAGTGGAAGTACCTGTCGGCGGAGGCGCGTGATCCGCGGATGCACGCCGTCCTGACCGTCGAGGCCGAGGGCACGGAGAACGGCGGCGGGGCGGGCGGCCCGGTGCTCGCGCAGGTCCTGGCCGTGGACTGCTCCGGTTCGATGGCGTATCCGCAGGAGAAGCTGCGCGCCGCCCACCAGGCGGCCGTGGCGGCGCTGCGGATGCTGCCGGACGGCACGCCGTTCGCGGTGGTGCGCGGCACCCAGTCGGCGGAGCTGGTCTATCCGGGGACGCACACCATGGCCCTGGCGGACGCCCGCAGCCGCGCGGAGGCGGAGCGTGCCGTGCGCCGTCTCGCCGCGGGTGGCGGCACCTGCATCGGCAGCTGGCTCGATCTGTCGCGCCGGCTGCTGACGGACGCGGACGCGCCGATCGGGCACGTGCTGCTGCTCACCGACGGCAGGAACCAGCACGACGAGCTGATGCCGCTGTCGGACGTCCTGGACGCGTGCGCCGGGCGCTTCGTGTGCGACGCCTGGGGCATCGGCGACGGCTGGGACGGGCGTGAGCTGCTGCGCATCACCAGCCGGCTGCACGGGCGGACCTCCTCGGTACGGGAGGAGGCGGCGCTCGAGGGGGAGTACGAGCAGCTGATGCGCCGGCTGCTCGCGAAGAGCATTCCCGAGCTGGTGATCTCGGTGACGCCCGCGGCAGGGGCGGAGGTGCGGTACCTCAAGCAGGTCTTCCCGACCGAGGTGGAGCTCCCCGCCGTCGGCGTCGGCGAGGACGGGGCGCGGCGGTTCGTCACGCGCGCGTGGGGCGACGAGACGCGCCGCTTCCAGCTGTGCCTGTCCGCCGATCCCGCCGGGCGGCCCCGCGGGGAGGACCTGCAGCTCGCGGTGGTGGCCCTCGACGTGCCCGGCGGTGACGGCGTGGACGTGACGCCGCCCGTGCCGTGCGTCGTGCACTGGACCGACGACATGGACCTGTCCCGGCGCACCGACGTCCAGGTGGAGCACTTCGAGCAGCACCAGCGGCTCGGTGAGGCCGTCGCGGCCGCCACCGACGCCCACGGGAAGGGGGAGCACGATCAGGCCCTGCACCATCTGGGCAGGGCCGTGCAGCTCGCCCGGGCCCTCGGCGCCGACGAGTCGCTGCGCCGGCTGGAGGAGCTCGTGGAGATCCTCGACGCCGACGCGGGACGGGTCAGACTGCGCCCCGGCGTGGCGGCCGTCGACTTCGAGCACCTGATCACCGCCAGCAGCCACAGCGAGTACGGCCCACGGTCGGGCTCCGCCGACATCGGCGGGATCGGAGGGCCGCCGACGGCCACGGTGCGGTGCCCGCGCTGTGACATCAAGGTGACCGCGACGGCCCGCTTCTGCCCGAAGTGCCGTCACGAGCTGCGGGAGCGGCCGTGAGCACCACCGGGCGCGACCTGGTCCGCCGGCTGCGGCTGCTGCTGGCCCTGGGGGCGCTCACCACCCTCGTCCTGTTCGTCGCCTACCGGGGGGTGCACGACGACACCGTGCCGCTGGCGTCGTCGAGCACGCCGGGGATCCTGGCCGTGGACACCGCGAAGAACGCGCTGCAACGGGCGCACCGGGCCGTCGACGGGAGCGGTCCCACGGGGGGCGCGACCGGTGAGTTCCACACGCAGATCTCGGTCGCCCACCAGAGCATCGCCCTCGCGGCCTCGGAGAACGTCACGGGCCCCGCGGACCGTCACACCCTGCAGACGGTCACCGGGTTGATCACCGTCTACTCGGCCTGGGTGGAGCGGGCCGGCCAGGAGACGGACGCGTCGCTGCGCCGGGCCTATCTGCACTACGCGGCCCAGGGCCGGGACGACATCCTCGACCGTCTCGACGACCTGCGGAACGAGCAGTTGGACGTCGCCCGGGAGCAGGCGTCCTTCCCCTGGCCGCTGTGGCTGGGCTGGGGCGCGGTGCTGGTGCTGTGCCTCGCGCTGTGCGCGGCGCTGGTGGAGGCCCAGCGGTTCGCGCGGCGCCGCTTCCGCGAGGCCGTGCATCCGCCCCTGCTCGCGGCGACCGTCCTGTGCGCGAGCGGGGTGGCGGTCCTCGGCTGGTTCACGGTGCGGGCGCACGCGGCGATGGGCGACTCCCTCGCCGAGCTCCGCGAGAGCCGGTCCGCGGCCGAGATCCCCGAGACGGGCGCGGACGTGGAGCGGTACATGGCGGACGCCGGACTGTGGGCGTCGTTGTCCGTATGGGTCCTCGTCGGAGGAGTGGCGCTGATGGTGTTGACGTGGGCGGGGCTGTGGCCGCGCATCTCCGAGTACCGGTTCCGGGTGCCGCGATGAGCCGGCCGCGCCGCCAGACCCTCGGCATCGTCTGCGTCTGTCTGGTGCTGCTCGCGGCGGGGGTGGTCGCGGGGGTGCGCTGGGCGCGGGGCTGGACGGGATCGGTCACCGTGCTCGCCAACTGGAGCGGCGGCGAGAAGGAGCAGTTCGAGCGGGCCCTGCGGCGGTTCGAGGAGGAGCACCGCATCGACGTCGTCTACCAGGGCAGCTCGGCCCTGAGCCAGGTGCTGGCCGCCGACCTGGCGGCCGGGACCCAGCCCGACGTGGCGGTGCTGCCCGGGCCGGGCGAGCTGACGGCCTACGCGGCCGAGGGCCGGCTGGCGCCGCTGGACGGCCTGTTCGACGCGGGTGACTACGACCGCGTCTGGATGCCGAAGGTGGCGGGCGAGGACGGTGTGCGGCGCACGTACTGGCTGCCGGTCAAGACCGGTCTGAAGAGCATGGTGTGGCACGCGGGGGACGTGTCGCCGGGCGGGCTCGCCGCTCTCGCCCGCCGCCCCGACGGCTGGTGCCTGGGCATGGCGTCCGGCGCGACCTCCGGCTGGCCGGGAACCGACTGGGTGGAGGACGTCCTCCTCCAGCAGGCCGGCCCCGGGATGTACGAGCGGTGGGCGACCGGCGGCCTGCCGTGGACGGACGCCCGGGTGCGCAAGGCGTGGCAGACCTTCGGCGCCCTGGTGGGCGCGGGCGACAGGAGCCGCGTCGAACGGGTGCTGGAGGACGACTTCGGCCAGGACTGCCCGCGCCAACGCCTGGAGCACCAGGGGTCCTTCCGCGACGCCCACTGGAAACGCCTCGCGGGGGACTTCGTCCACTCGGCCCGGGTGATCCCGGGCGCGCGGGCGGACGCCGGCCACTGGGAGGTCTCCGGTGACCTCGCCGCCCTGCTGAACCCGACCGAGGAGGCCAGGAAGCTGATCCGGTTCCTCGCCGACCCCGACGCGGGGCTGCCGGAGTTCACGGCCCACAGGAAGGCCGCCGCGCCGGACAGTGCGGGGGACCCGCTCAAGCGGAGGATCGGCTCGATCCTGCGGGGCGCGCAGCGCAACCTCTGCTGGGACGCCTCGGACACCATGCCCCCCGCCCTGCGCGACGCCTTCCACCAGGCCGTCCTGCACTTCCTCGTCGCACCCGACACACTGGAGGACCACCTCCGGTCCCTCGACGCGCTGAACGACCGCCGACAGCCCGCCCCGCCGGTGTGCGGCACCGGGTGACCGTCCGTCGGCCGCGGCGGGAGCGCCCGAGGGCACCGGGGCGCTCCCGCGCGGACAGCGGTACCGCGGCGCCAGGGGGTGTTTCGAACGTCCCGCACAGCACCCACGGCGCCCGGCA
Organism: Streptomyces sp. NPDC030143; assembly: GCF_055573695.1. Classification (NCBI taxonomy): domain Bacteria; kingdom Bacillati; phylum Actinomycetota; class Actinomycetes; order Kitasatosporales; family Streptomycetaceae; genus Streptomyces; species Streptomyces sp. NPDC030143. The sequence continues at coordinate 84,564 of NZ_JBVIAY010000005.1, read as the reverse complement.
GGCCCTCTCGCCGCACCGGCCGAAAGCACGAGTACACCCGACGAGCGCGTTCGTCCGGCACGCCGAGAGCACGCACCGGACACCGCGGGCATCGCACAGGACTTTCGGAACACCCCTAGACTGGTGGCCTCCCCGTCCGTCGTTCACCCATCCGTCGCCGGATCCCCTGCTCCGGCACCCTCTGGAGGGGCGAGTTTGAGCACCCCCGCTGCCCCGTGTCCGCTGCGCCGCTACGGCTGGAACGAGTCGTTCGCCGCCGACTTCGCCCCCTACGGGGCCGACGGTCTGCGGCCCGGTCGCCTGGTGCGCGTCGACCGCGGCCGGTGCGAGGCCGTCGTCGCCGACGGCGCGGGCGTGACGTCCGTGCGGGCCGGCCTCGCGCCGGTGGACTCCCGTGATCCGGTGACTCGTCCCTGTACGGGTGACTGGGCGGCGCTGGACCTGGAGCAGAAGGTCGTGCGGGCGCTGCTGCCGCGGCGTACCGCGTTCGTGCGGGCCGTCTCCTCGCAGCGGTCGGACGGACAGGTCCTGGCGGCCAACGTCGACCTGGTGCTCATCGCCGTGTCCCTCGCCGACGAGCTGGACCTCGGGCGCGTCGAGCGTTTCCTCTCCCTGGCGTGGGAGAGCGGCGGGCAGCCGGTGGTGGTCCTCACCAAGGCCGACCTGGAGCCCGATCCGGTGTCCCGGTCGTACCTCGTGCAGGACACCGAGCGGGTGGCGCCCGGGGCGCGTGTGCTGTCGGTCAGCGCGGCCACCGGGCAGGGCATGGAGGCCCTGGCGGACCTGATCGGTGAGGGCGACGGCGTCACGGCGGCCCTCCTGGGGCAGTCGGGCGCCGGCAAGTCGACGCTCGCCAACGCGCTCACCGGGACGGACACCCAGCGGGTCGAGGCGATCCGGGACGGTGACGGCAAGGGCCGGCACACGACGACGACCCGCGATCTGCTGCCGCTGCCGGGCGGCGGCGTCCTGATCGACACGCCGGGGCTGCGCGGAGTGGGCCTGTGGGAGGCCGACGGTGGTGTCGCCCGGGCCTTCGCCGATGTCGAGGCCCTGGCGCGGGAGTGCCGTTTCCCCGACTGTTCGCACCGCGCGGAGCCCGGGTGCGCGGTGCTCGCGGCGGCCGATGAGGGGACGCTGTCCCTGCGGCGGCTGGAGAACTACCGCAAGCTGCTCCGTGAGAACGACCGGATCGCCGCCCGCAGCGACGCCCGGCTCAACGGGGAGCTGCTGCGGGACTGGAAGCGCAAGAAGGCGCTGGGCCGCCACATGATGGAACGCAAGCGCGGCCCGCGTCCGTGAGGACGGCCGTGCCGGGCCCCGGGCCCGCGTGACGGCCGGCTCGCCTCACGCAGGCGCGTCGATGTGCCGTGCGTCGTCGAACCGGAGCAGCCGCCAGTGCGAGCCGTCGTGGACGAACTCGTTGATCGAGGTCGCTGCGGGTGTCGTGTCCGTGAACAGCACGTCGGGGACGACGTCGAGCAGCGCGGACATCACCGCGACGATGAGACCGGCATGGCACACGACGAGGACGGTCCCGCCCCGGTGGCGGGACGTCAGGTCGCGGACGACGCGGCCGGCCCGGTTGCGGAAGCGGTTCCAGGTCTCGCCGCCGGGGGCGAAGGGCCGGTCGGGCTGGGCGGTCATGTCGAAGGCGCCGTGCAGGCGCCGGTATTCGTCGATGGACAGGCCGTCGGCCGCGCCGAAGTCGAGCTCCCGTGCCTGCCTTTCGACGACCGGCGCTCCGAGGCCCAGCCCCTTCGCGAGTACTTCGGCCGTCTCGTGGGCTCTGGGCACCGGACTGGTCAGCAACGCGTGCGGGCGCAGTCGTTCGGCCGCCAGTCGGGCCGTGAGCCGCGCGGCCTGTTCCCGGCCCAGTTGAGTGAGGCCGGGGCAGGTGCGGGACCCCGCGATCATCTTTCTCACGCTGGCGTGCGACTGCGCGTGCCGTACCAGCAGAAGACGGGTGGTGGGGTTTCTCTGCTCGTGATCGTGCGCCATTCGTGTGAAGATCCTTGGATCGGCCTGCCGGGGCAGGTCAGTTGAGGTCCCAGCCGCCGTCGACGGTCAGGCTCTGGCCCGTGATGAAACCCGCTTCAGGGGAAGTCAGGAACGCGACGGCGGCGGCCACGTCATCGGGACTGCCATGCCGTTTGACGCATTGCCGGGCGAATTCCCTTTGCCGCCAGGACGGGTAATCCGGGTGGGATCTCTGGTCAGCACTCAGTTCGATCGACCCCGGTCGGACGCAATTCACTGTAATGCCGTGCGGGCCGAGTTCGCGAGCGAGCGCCCGGACGAATGCCTCGAGGCCGCCTTTCGCCGCGATGTAGGGGGCGAGTTCCGCACGTCCCAGCCGGGTGAGCACCGTGGAAACGGCCACGATCCGGCCGGTTCCGCGCGCCACCAAATGCGGTGTGGCGGCGCGTGCGCAGGCGATGTGCGCGAGGAGATTGACGTCCACGGCCGCGCGCACGTCGTCCCACGCGGTGTCCCGCCAGGGCACGTAGGCGTACGCCCCGGCGTTGCACACCAGGACGTCCAGCCGGTCGCCACAGGCGGCCATGGCCTGTCCCAGCCGGTCCACGGTCTCCTCCCGGGTGAGGTCCCCGACCACGGTGGCCAGGACGTTCCCCCCGGCCGCCGCCACGCGGGCGGCGGTCTCGTCGAGTCCCGGGTCCGCGGCCAGGTGGGTCAGCACCAGGTCGTGGGTGGCGGCCAGCCGGACCGCGACGGCGGCGCCGAGGCCGGACCCAGCCCCCGTGACCACGGCGACGTCCCGAACTGACATCCCATTCCCCCCTCCGCGAGGCGAACTGATCACCCGTCCGAATCCTGCCATCTCAGAACAGGCCGATCACCCCCGTGATCCGGCCATTCCGGCAACGACCGCTGTCGGCCACGAAAGCGCTGCGGCATTGTGTGATGCCGGATCAGGCCGACGAAGCTGGAGGTATTCAGTGGGTGCCATGGACGCCGAACGTCGGACGAATGCTGATTGTCTGGAGCGCACCAAGCAGGTCATCGCCGGCGGCGTCAGCAGCAGCATGCGCGCGGCGGCCGTGCCCGTGCCACTCGTCGTGCGGCGCGCCGAGGGCTGCTCGATCCGGGACGTCGAAGACGGCGAGCTCGTGGACTTCAACATGGGCTACGGTCCGCATCTCTTCGGTTATGCCGACCGTGACGTCGCCGAAGCGGTGGCCGACCAGTTCACCAAGGGCCATATGACCGGCCTGCCGCACGAATGGGACGCGGAGGCCGGATCCCTCGTCGCCGAGCTCGTCCCCGGCGTGGAGCAGGTCAGGTTCGCGAATTCCGGCACCGAGGCGGTCGCCTCCGTGCTGCGGCTCGCCCGCGCCAGCACGGGCCGCTCGCTCGTCGTCACCTTCGAGGGGCACTACCACGGCTGGAGCGAGACCGTGCTGCGCGCGGGCAAGACGACGCTCCAGATGCAGGGCACCCGGCCGACGGACGTCGTCCCCGGAGCGCCCGGCATGATCCCGGAGGCCCTCGCCCACACCGCGCAGCTGCCGTGGAACGACGCCGCCGCCCTGGAGGAGTTCTTCGCACGCGACGGCGACCGGATCGCGGCCGTCATCCTGGAACCGGTCCTGGCCAACGCCGGTGTGATCCCGCCGGCGCCCGGCTTCCTGGAGCTGCTGCGGGAGCTGACCTCGCGCAGCGGCGCCCTGCTGGTCTTCGACGAGGTGATCACCGGTTTCCGGGTCGCCCGGGGCGGAGCGCAGGAGCGGTACGGCGTCGAGCCCGACCTCACGGTCCTGTCCAAGGTCATGGGCGGCGGGTTCCCCGTCGCGGCCTTCGGCGGCCGCCGGGCCGCGATGCGGATGCTCGCCACCAACGAGGCCCACCACGCCGGCGTCTACGCCGGGAACCACGCGGCCCTGCGCGCGGTCGTCACCGTCCTGACCAAGATCCGCGCGCTGCCCGGCCTCTACGACGAGCTCGAGGCCCTCGGGGCCAACGCGGAGGAGGCCGTGCGCGAGGTCTTCGCCGCGGAGAAGAGGCCCGTGCACATCAGCCGGGTCGGCACCCTGATGAGCGTGGCGCTGCTCAGGAAGCCGCTGGCCAAGGACGACTCCTTGCGCGACCTCGCCGACGCCGTCGACTTCTCCCGCCACCGCCGCTTCCAGACGCTGGCCCAGCGCGAGGGCGTCTACTTCCACCCCAACGCGCTGGAACCGTGGTTCCTGAGCACCGCGCACACCCCGGACGTCCTCGACAAGGCGGCGGGGGCCCTGCGGCGCGCGCTGTCCGGTCTCGGATGACCGCCGCAGCGCGCGCGGAACTGCTGCGCCTGCTGCGCGAGCGGGGCGCCCGCCGGGGCGACGCCCCGTTGTTCGAGGACGGCTCGGGGACCACCGACGCCGCGCAGCTGCTCGAGCGCGTCGACGCCACGGCAGGTGCCCTGCGGGAGGCGGGCGTCGGGCCGGGCGTCCTCGTGGGGACCGTCGCCTGGCCGGCGGCCGCGTTCGTCGCCGACGTGTTCGCGATCGTCTCGGTCGGGGCGGTCGCCGTTCCGCTGTCGCGCCGGCTCACCCCGTGGGAGCTGCGGCGCGTCCAGGAGCGCTGTCCGCTCGACTTCCTGTCGGCCCCCTCCGGGTCGCCCCTGGCCTTCCCGCGCACCGTCACGGACCGGGACGGGCGCACACTGAGCGTCGGCCGGGAGGGGCCGCGGCGCCCCGCCTTCGAGGGGGCGGCGACCGCGCAGATCACGTCGGGCACCACCGGGCACCCGCGGGTCGCGCTGCGCTCCGCGGCCGCCCTGCTGGCCGAGGCGGAGCACTACCGCACGGCCCTGGGGCTCGGCCCGGGGAGCCGGCTGGTGTGCCCGGTGCCGCTCCAGCACGCGTACGGCTTCGGGCTGTGCGCCGTCGCCGCGCCCCTGGCGGGTGCGCCCGTGCGCTGCTCGGCGCCCGACAAGCCGCGGCTGCTGCTGCGCGAACTGGCCGCCGGCGACGTGACGTTGTTCGTCGGGGTGCCCCCGATGCTGCGGCTGCTCGCCAGGGCCGCCCGCACCCGCCCGTCCGCCGACGGCGCGTCCCCGGTCGGGTTCCTCTCCGCCGGCATGGCGCTGGACGCGCACACCGCCGAACTGGTCGCGACCCGGCTCGGCGGGCACGTCGGACAGGTCTACGGCACCACGGAGACCGGGCCGATCTGCGTACGCCGCCCGCAACCCTGGCAGCCGGGTTCCGGCGGGCCGGGCGCGCCGCTGCCCGGGGTGGAGGTCGCGCTGTCCCCGGTCCCCGGGACGGTGCCGGCGGAGGCCGGGACGGGGCTGGTGACCGTCACCTCGCCGTCGATGATGCTCGGGTACGCCGAGGCGGACGGCATCGACGCGGCCCCCCTGCGGGGCGGGTTCACCACCGGCGACCTGGCCCGCTGGCAGGGACCGGAACTCGTGCTGTCCGGGCGGCTGTCCACGAGCATCAACGTGGCCGGCGTCAAGGTCAGTCCGGAGGAGATCGAGGCCGTCCTGCTCGCCTTCCCGGACGTCGCCTCGTGTCTGGTCTCCGGTGTCGACGACCCCGTCCTCGGACAGCGGATCAGCGCGACGGTCACCCCGGACACGGTCGACCTCGACAAGCTGGAGCGCTTCTGCCGGGAACGGCTGTCGCCCTCCTGGGTCCCCCATGCCTTCGCCTCCCAGGCGGAACTGCCGACCACCGAGACCGGGAAGGTCATCAGGCCCCGGACCGGTCAGTAAGGACTTGTGAGCGTGAGAACAGAGAACATCTTCCTGGCCGGGACCGGCGCGTTCGTCCCGCCCCGGGTGAGCGTGGCGGAGGCCGTCCGGCGCGGCTGGTACGACCAGGAGCGGATGGACTCCTGCGGGTGGCGCAACATCGCCGTGGCCGAGGACACTTCCGCGCCGGACATGGCGGTGGCGGCCGTCCGGCAGGCGGTGGAGCGCTCGGGTCTCGGCCCTGACGACATCGACCTCCTGATCCACTCCTGCGCCTACCACCAGGGCCCCGACGGCTGGTCGGCACCGCACTACATCCTGCGCTCCACCCTCGGCACCCCGGTTCCGGCGCTGACCGTCGAGCAGGGGTGCAACGCGTTCCTCGCCGCCCTGGAGATGGCCACCCAGTACCTGCTGTGCTCGCCGTCGCGCAGCGGGGCCGTGGTGAGCAGCGCGGACCACTTCGGCGCCCCCTCGGTCGACCGCTGGTACGCCCACCGGGACGCGGTGCTCGCCGACGCGGGCACCGCGGTGGTGCTGTCGAAGCGGTCGGGCTGGGCCGCGCTGCGCTCGATCGACTCGGTGTCGCTCCCCCAGTTCGAGATCCTCAACCGGGGCCACGAGCCGATCTTCCCGCCGGCGGTCACCACCGGGCGCAGGCTCGACATGAACGAGCACCTGGAGGCGATGGTCGAGGAGCTCGGGCCGAAGGCGTCCGAGATCGGCCGGGAGTACGCCGCGAGCGGTGCGAAGCTGATCGACCAGATCACGGGCGAGGCGGGCATCGGTGTGGCCGACCTGGCGCGGGTGCTGCACCTCGGGGCGGGCACCGCCGACTTCCTGGCCGGCCATCTGGAGCCGATGGGGCTGGACGCGTCGCTGGGTGGCGTCGACTTCTTCCGCGACCTGGGACACGCGGGCGCCGCCGACGTCGGGTTGCAGCTCAACCACCTCGTGGAGGACGGGCGGCTGAACGCCGGCGACCACCTCCTCCTGCTCAGCGCGGGACCCGGCCTCATGATCACCGCCGCGGTGGTCACGGTGCTGGAGCGCCCCACCGGGCGGGCCGCGGGCACCGAAGGGAGCCGGGCGTGAGCCCTTCGCAGGAGACCGCCGTCGACGAGGAGCCCGTCGCCGTCGTGGGGCTGAGCTGCCGGTTCCCCGGCGACGCCGACTCCCCCGACGCCTTCTGGGACCTCCTCGTCCGCGGCCGGGACGGCATCGGTGACGGGTCGCAGCGCTGGGCGCCGTACGCGGCGGCCGGGGACGACCACGCGGCCGTGGTACGGAACACCACGAGCCGGGGCGGGTTCCTCACCGACATCGCCGGGTTCGACGCGGAGTTCTTCGGCATCTCGCCGCGCGAGGCGGAGCTGATGGACCCCCAGCAGCGGCTGCTGCTGGAGCTGGCCTGGGAGGCCCTGGAACACGCGGGGATCCCGCCCCTCGGCCTGGGCGGCAGCGCCTGCGGCGTGTTCGTGGGCGTCGGCTCGGACGACTACGGGCGACGGCTGCTGGAGGACCTGCCCCGCATCGAGGCGTGGACCGGCATCGGCGCGGCGATGTGCGCCACCGCCAACCGCGTCTCCCACAGCCTGGACCTGCGCGGTCCCAGCCTCGCGGTGGACACCGCGTGCTCCGCCTCCTTGGTCGGAGTCCACCTGGCCCGGCGCAGTCTGCTGTGCGGGGAGTCCGACGTGGCGCTGGCCGCCGGGGTGAACCTCATGGTCGCCCCCGGGCTGTCGGTCACCCTGGACCGAGCGGGCGCCACCTCACCGGACGGCCACAGCAAGCCGTTCGACGCCTCGGCGGACGGCTACGGCCGCGGCGAGGGGGCGGGCGTCCTCGTCCTGAAGCGCCTGTCGGACGCCGAACGGGCGGGCGACCGCGTCCTGGCGGTGATCCGCGGCAGCGGGGTGAGCCAGGACGGGCACACCGCCGGCATCATGGCGCCCAACGGCGAGGCGCAGGCGGACCTGCTGCGGCGGACGTACGCGCGGTGCGGCATCGACCCGGGCACCGTCGACTACGTGGAGGCCCACGGCACCGGCACCGTCGCGGGCGACCCGCTGGAGGCCGGTGCGCTCGCCGCCGTCTTCGGCGCGGGCCGGCCGCGGCACGACCCCTGTCTGATCGGCTCGGTGAAGGGCAACATCGGCCATCTGGAGGCCGGTTCGGGCGTCGCCGGGATGATCAAGGCGATCCTCGCCCTGGCGCACGAGGAGATCCCGCCCAGCGTGCACTTCTCCGCCCCCAACCCGCGCATCCCCTGGGAGGAGTCGGGGCTGCGGGTGACGCGGGAGCGCACCCCGTGGCGCCGGGGGGAGCGTCCCCGCCGGGCCGGTGTCTCCAGCTTCGGCTACGGCGGCACCATCGCCCATGTCGTCCTGGAGGAGGCGCCGGCGCCGGCCGCACCCCGCGACACCCGCCCGGACGACGCGGCGCGGCCCCGTCTGTTCCCGCTCTCCGGCCGGTCCGGGGCGAGCCTGCGCCAGGACGCGGCACGGCTCGCCGACTGGCTGGCCGGGCCGGGCGCGGGCGTCCCGCTCGCCTCCCTCGCGCGCGACCTCGGCACGCGCCGCAGTCACCTGGAGAGCCGGGCCGCCGTCGTCGCCGCCGACCACGAGGGGCTGGCGAACGGGCTGCGCCGGTTCGCCGCGGGCGAGTCGGCGCCCGGCCTCGTCGAGGGCACGGTGGCGGACGAGGGCCGGGACGGCGTGGTGTGGGTCTTCTCCGGTACCGGCGCCCAATGGCCCGGGATGGGCCGCGAACTCCTGGCGCACGACGCCGTGTTCGCGGAGGTGATCGACCGGATCGGGCCGGTCTTCGACGAGGAGATGGGCACCACGGCCCGGCGGATGATCGAGGAGGGGGACGTCGGCCGGGTGGACGTCGCCCAGTCGATGATCTACGCGGTCCAGATGGGCCTGGCCGCCGTCTGGCGGTCGCTCGGGATCCGGCCCGCGGCCGTCGTCGGCCACTCGATGGGCGAGATCGCGGCCGCCGCCACGGCCGGGATCCTCTCGCCGGAGGACGGCGCCCGGCTGGTGTGCCGGCGCAGTGTCCTGCTGCGGCGGGTGGCGGGCGCGGGCGGCATGCTGATGATCGGCCTGCCCGCCGACGAGGCCGCCGCCCGGCTGGCCGGCGCCGACGGCGTGGTGCCGGCGGTGCTCGCCTCGCCCACGACGACGGTGGTGGCGGGGGCGACGGCGGAGATCGACCGCCTCGCCCGGGAGCTGACGGCCGACCCGGACCTGCTGGTGCGCCGGGTCGACAGCGACGTGGCCTTCCACAGCCCCCAGATGGACGCCCTGACGAAGGAGCTCGCCGAGGCCGCCGCCGACCTCACCGTCCACGCCCCGCGCGTCCCCGTCTACAGCACCGCGCTGGAGGACCCGCGCGACGCGAGGCCCCGCGACGGCGCCTACTGGGCGGGCAACCTGCGCAACCCCGTCCGGCTGGCCGGGGCGGTCACGGCGGCGGCCGAGGACGGTTTCCGCACCTTCCTGGAGGTGTCGGCGCATCCGGTGGTCCGGCACTCCGTCCAGGAGACGCTGGACGCGGCCGGCGCCGACCGGCACCGCGTCGCGGTGTCCCTGCGCCGCGGCGCCGGCGAGCGGGAGCACCTGCTCGCGAACGCGGGGGTGCTGTACTGCCACGGCGTCGCCCTGGACTGGCCCTCGTCCCCGGACGGGCCGCCCCTGTCGCTCCCGCCGCGGACGTGGCGGCGTCAGCGGTACTGGCGCGACCTGCCGGTGCGCAGGGCCGACCGCGGACGGCACGACGTGGCGAGCCGTACCGTGCTCGGGCCGCGCACCACCCTGGCCGGGACCACCCCCCTGGACCTGTGGCGCACCCGCGTCGACCTCGACACCCGGCCGTATCCGGGCAGCCACACCATCCACGGCGTGGAGATCGTCCCGGCGGCCGTCGTGCTGCAGACGTTCCTGGACGCGGCGGGGCGGGGGGAGGGCTCACCGGGTCTGGCCGACGTGTCGTTCGACCTGCCGCTGACCCTGACCACGGGCCGGGACGTCGACGTCGTCGCGCAGGACGGTGTGGTCCGCCTGCTGTCCCGGACGACCGGCCCGGACGAACCGGAGGCGGACGGGGACCAGCCGTGGCTGACGCACGCGGTGGCCTCCGTGGCCGCCCCCACCGTGCCGCCGGCCCGTGCGGCCGGTGACGCAGGGCCGGGGACGGTGCTTCCCCCGGACCGGATCGTCGCCGATCTCGCCTCGGTCGGCGTGCCCGGCATGGCCTTCCCCTGGCGGGTGGAACGGCTGGAGCGGATCGGGGACGGGCTGCGCGCCGACGTCGTGGCGGCCGAGGAGCCGACGCCGACCTGGGCGCCGCTGTTCGACGCCGCGCTGTCCATGGCGGCCGTCGCCTTCCCCGGGCCCGCCGCGCTGCGGGTGGTGGCCGGTGTCGGCCGCGTGTGGACCGCCGGTGAGGCCCCGTCCCGGGCCCGCCTGGAGGCGCGCGTCGACGGGCCGACGACGGCGCACGTGCGGATCACGGCACGGGACGGCCGGACGGTGGCCGTCCTGGCCGGGGTGCGCTACGCGGACTCGGAGGCCGGGACCGCCGCGAGCGACCCCGGGGACCTGCTGTTCCGCCTGGTGTGGAAGCCCCTGTCCCGCGACGGCTCACCGCTGCCCCGTCCGCCCCGGCCGCTGGTGCTGGTCGGCGGTGACGCAGACCTGACGGCGGCGCTGCGGAGCGCCGCCGACGACCTGGGCGTCCCGTGTGTGCCGGTGCTGGATCCCGACGCCCTCGACGGCCTGCGCGATCAGCTGTCCGGGCCCGTGGACGTGCTCGTGCTGCCGCTGCCGCGGGAGTCGGCGCCGGAGGCCGGGGAGCGCGCCGTGCGGGAGGCGTGGCAGCTCGCCCGGGCGGCACGGCGGCTCGGCGCGTGGCCGCCCGGTGCGGCGCGGCTGTGGTCGCTGACGACCGGGGTCCGCGAGGCGGACCGGCTGGAGGCCGTGGCGCAGGCCGCCCGCTGGGGGCTCGGCCGGGTCGTCGGCGGCGAGCACCCCGAGCTGTGGGGCGGAACGCTCGATCTCGGCCACCGGCCCACCGGGGACGACGTGGTCACCGCGCTGGGCGTCGTCGCCGAGAACCCGGGAGAGGACGTCGTCGCGGTCCGCGAGGGCGCGGCCTGGGCGAGCCGGCTGGTCCGCGCCACGGGTGCGGGCGCGGACCGCGCGCCGCTGCGGTGCCGGCCGGACGGCACGTATCTCGTCACGGGCGGACTGGGCAGCCTGGGCGGCGAGATCGCCCGCTGGCTGGTGGAGCGCGGGGCGCGTCGTCTCGTCCTGGCCGGGCGCGGAGACCTTCCGCCGCGGTCGCAGTGGGACGCCGTCACCGACGCGGACCTGAGGCGCCGTGTCGAGACCGTCCGCGGGCTCGAGGCCCTCGGGGCGAGCGTGCGGGTGGTCGGCGTCGATCTGTCCGACGCCGAGGCGGCGGCCGCCGCGCTGAACCCGGACGCGCTGGGCATGCCGCCGATCCGCGGGGTCGTGCACGCCGCCGGGGTGCTGGCGGACCAGCTCGTCGACCGGCTCGACGCCGACTCCCTGGCGGCGGTGATGCGGCCGAAGGCCGGTGGTGCGCTGACCCTCCATCGGCTCTTCCCGCCGGGCAGTCTCGACTTCCTGGTCCACTTCTCGTCGTGCGGTCAGTTCCTGGGCCTGACCGGCCAGGCAGCCTACGCCTCCGCCAACGCGTTCCTGGACGCCATGGCCGCGTACGAGCACACCCTCGGCGCCGTCGGCAGCACGAGTCTGGCGTGGACGTCCTGGCGCGGCATGGGCATGGCGGCCAACGCGGCGGTGGACGCCGAGCTGCGGGCGCACGGCGTCGGGGACGTCACGGCGTCCGAGGCCTTCGGCGCCTGGGACCGGGCCAGCCGGGTCGGCGCCGCCTCCCTGGCGGTGCTGCGCACGGTGCCGCTCCCGGACGGAGCACCCCGGACGGGCCTGCTGCGGGACGTCGTCGACGGCGCGGCGCAGGCACCGGCGCGCGAGGCGGCGGCCCGGGACCTGGGAGAGCTGTCGGAGGAGGCGCTGCGGGAGCTGCTGCACGAGCAGACGGTGTCCGTCATCGTCGACGAGATGAAGCTGGACCGGGCGGACCTCGACCCGGACCGGTCGCTGTTGAAGACGGGGCTGGACTCGGTGATGGCGATCGTCATCCGCCGCCGGCTGGAACGGCTGCTGGAGCGCAAGCTCCCGGCCAACCTGGTCTGGCACCAGCAGACGGTCACGGCCATCGTCGACTACCTCGTGACGAGCGCGCGGTCCTGAGGCATGGGGGCGGAGGCGCAGACGGTGGAGTTGGCCTGCCGGATCACCGGTGATCCGGCGGGCGCCCCGGCGGTCCTGCTGCACGCGCTGGGCGAGACCGGGCGGAGCTGGGACCGGCTCGCCGCCGCCCTGCGGCCGCGGGGGCGCCGGCTGTACGTGCCGGACCTGCGCGGACACGGGCGCAGTCCCCGGGCCGAGGCCTACACGTTCGAGCTGATGTACCGGGACGTGCTGGGTCTGCTGGACCGTCACCGTCTGGGCCCGGTGGACCTGGTGGGGCACTCCATGGGCGGTCACGTCGCGTGGCTCGTCGCCCAGCGCCATCCCGCGCGGGTCCGCAGGCTGGTGATCGAGGACGCGCCGCCGCCCCCTCGGGACCCGGCGGCGGAGGCGGAGCTGCGGGCGCGGTCCCGCTCGGACGGCGGCGAGGCCCGGGTGCTGTCCCTGTACCGGGAGTTCCGCGAGCTGTTGCGGACGGGAGAGCTGGACCGCGCCGCGGTACGTCCGGTCATCGACGGGCTGCGGGTGGCGGATCCCGGATGGTGGCGGCGGCTCGGGGACGTCACCGCCGAGACGCTGGTGATCAGCGGAGGGCTGTCCAGCCCGGTCCCCCGGCCGCTGCTGGCCGAGGTGGCCGAGGCCGTGCCCCGGGGGCGGCTGCTGGCCGTCGACGCGGGCCACTACGTGCATCGCGCCGAACCCGAGCGGTTCTGCGCCGAAGTGGCCCGCTTCCTTGCCTGACGCCGTGCCGCCGCCCCCGCGGTCAGGAGACCCGGGCGCGCTCGTAGGCGGACTCGACCACGAGCTGCACCTCCAGGGCGTCCTGGCCGCTCACCCTGCCGTGCGGGGTGGCGACACCCGTCACCGTGTCGAGGTACGCCGTGATCGCGGCGAGTTCCGGTCTCTCCCCGGCCGTCTCGACCGTGCCGTCCGCCCGGCGCAGCTCGTTGCGGCGCAGGTCCAGGACGTGGTCGCCGTCCGCGGTGGTCACGGTGACCGCCGTCTCGAGCCGGCGCGCGGCCCGGTCGATCCGTACCGTCGCCGGCAGGCCCTGGAACGACAGCTCCAGCTCGACCCGCTCCTCCACGCCCGACGTGTCGGTCCGGCACGCCTCGACGTCCGGCCTGCCGAAGACGGTCATCAGCAGGTCGACCGCGTGGGGCCCCAGATCGAGCAGGGCACCCCCGCCGGCCTGGTGGACGTCGCCGTACCAGGGGGTGCGGGAGCGCCACACCCGGTTGCCGGGGGTGGCGAAGGAGAAGTCGACGCGCTGTGCGCCGGTGCGCGCCGCCTCGGCGAACGCCTCCAGCAGCGGATGGAAGCGGAAGGGCATGTTCACCCCGAGGAGTTTCTCGGCCGCCGGATGGGCCACCATCCGCCGGGCCTCCTCGACGGTCGCGGCGAGGGGCTTCTCGCACAGCACCGCGACGCCCGCGTCCAGCGCGGCCAGCACCGGCTCGAGGTGGGCGGCGTTGGGCGTGCAGACGCTCACCACGTCCGGCCGGGCCTCCCGCAGGAGCCGGTCGACGGAGGTGCCGGTCCACACCCGTGGGCGGTCCGCGACCAGGGCCCGGGCCCGCTCCTCGTCGGTGTCCACCAGCCCCACCAGTTCCATGGTGTCGCGGGCGTCGACGCACGGCAGGTGGTAGCGCTCGAGCACCCTGCCGCAGCCGACGGCCGCGAACCGGATCCGCTCCCCCGTCATCGCCTCAGCCCCTCACCTGGGCGAGGGCGTGCTCACCGCACGCCTTCGCCGTCTCGACGACGAAGTCCGGGAAGGTGTGGCCGAGGTGCTCGCGGTCGTACGCGGTGATCATGGCGCGCAGCTCCGTCTCCAGCCGCTCGGCGAGCCCGGGCGGGTTCTCGTCCGCGAGGAGCAGCCCGGCGTTGAGGAAGGCGACGAGCAGCCCGGCGAGCCCCTGGTCCCAGCGGCGCAGCCGGCCCAGCAGCGGGCGCAGGGACTCGGCGCCGGTGCCGCGCCGCGCCCGGACGGCGTCGGCGATGCTCTGCGCGAGGAACGGGACCTCGTTCTCCTTGCGGTCGTTGATCTCCGAGGAGACCCGGCTCCACGCCGTCCACAGGTGTTCCACGCGTTCGTCCTCGACGCGGTAGTCGCGGCGGGCGTGCCGCAGCACCTCCCAGGCGGCGCCCTCCACACCGGGGATGTCGGGCTCCTCGTACCGTGTGGCCTTGTCGTAGATCTCGGTTCCGCGCAGGGCGATGGCCCGGTTGATGAGGAAGAACGGGTTCTCGCTCTCGTGCACCCGGGCGGCCACGACGAACTTCAGGTTCTCCCAGAGTTCGTCGAGGGTGGTGCCCGGTTCGATCATGATCCAGCCGGGTTCGAGTTCGATGCCCTCCTCCTTGAACAGGCGGGCGGCGTCGAAGTTGTACTCCACCGTGGTGCCCTTGCGGAACCGCTTCATCATGCCGGGCGAGCCGGTCTCCATGCCGAGGAGCGCCAGGTCCATGCCGGCCCGGCGCAGGGTGCGCAGGGCCTCCCGGTCGATGAGGCCGGTGTCGACGCGGAACTCGCAGTGGAAGGAGATCTTCAGGCCGCGGCGGAGGATCTCCTCGGCGAACCCGACGGCGTGGTGGTAGCCCTCCTGGAAGGCGCCGCCGAAGTTGTCGTCGTTGAACCACAGGAAGCGGGTGCCGAAGTCCCGTTGCAGGAACTCGATCTCGTCGACCGCGTCCTGCACCGGCCGTACGCGCCAGGGCCCGTCCACCACTCCGGGCTGGCGGGGCGCGTAGCAGAAGGTGCACTTGGCGTGGCAGCCGCGGCTGGTGTACGTCGAGGCGCGCGGGGTCGGGATGCCGTTCTTGCGATGGTGGACGAGCAGGTCGCGCGCCGGCCACGGTTCCTGGGCCAGGTCGGGCAGTTTCGGCGGGCCGCTGCTGCGGACGCGTCCGTCCTGCCAGAACCACAGGCCCGGCACGCTCCGCCAGTCACGGCCGGCCGCCAGGCACTCCATGAGCCCCTCGACGGTCAGTTCGCCCTCGCCGAAGGCCACGCAGTCCGCCTCCGGCACGCGTTCGGCGATCAGCTTGGCGTTGTACGTGCAGAACGCCCCGCCGATCGCCACGAACACCGACGGATCGGCCTCGCGCACACAGCGCAGCAGCCGCACGGCGTCGATGATGTGCAGGTCGTACATGATGCTGATGCCGACGAAGCTCGGCCGCTCCCGGCGGATCAGGTCGACGATCGCCTCATCGCTGGGGTTGCGCCCGTGCAGGTTCAGCGCCCGCACCGAGTACCCGCACGACCGCAGGTGACCGGCGATGCAGGCCACGCCCAGGTTCTCCCGGACCCGCTTGTAGAACAGGCGCATCGCCGGGTCCAGGGACAGGTACTCCTCGTCGTTGATGAGGACGTTCTGGTTGTTCAGGCTCGCGGCGCCGGTGGGGATCTCCCGGGGGGTCAACAGGACCACATCCGCCATGGCCGGTCTCCTTTCTCGTCTTCACGTGCGTGTCCCGGCACCGAAGGGGTCAGCCGGCCATGGCCTGTTCTCCGCACAGCCTCCTGGTCTCCTCGACGAAGGTGGGGTAGGGCTCGCCGAGGACCTTGCGGTCGTAGGCTTCGACCAGCGCGCGCAGCTCGGCCTCCAGCCGCTCGGCGAGCCGCGGTGGGTTCTCGTCGCCGAGCAGCAGCCCGACGTTGAGGAAGGCGACCAGCAGGTCCGGCAGCCCGTCGGCCCAGCCGCGCAGCCGGCTCAGCAGCGGGCGCAGGCCCTGTTCGCCCCGGGACCTGCGCGCCCTGGTGGCGTCGACGATGATCTGGGCGACGAAGGGCAGCTCTTCCTTGCGGTCGGCGACCTCGGCGCTGACCTTGCTCCAGGCCTCCCACACGTCCTCCACCCGCTGGTCGGGGATGCGGTACTCCCGGCGGGCCTCCAGCAGGACGTCCCTGGCCGGCCCCTCGACGTCCGGGAGTTCCGGAGGCGTGGGGTCGGCGATCTTGTCGTACATCTCGGTGCCGCGCAGGGCGATGGCGCGGCTGATGAAGGAGAACGGGTTCTCGCTGACGGCGATGTCGGCGGTCACGATGAACTTCAGGTTCTCCCAGAGTTCGTCGAGGGTGGTGCCCGGCTCGACCATGATCCAGCCGGGTTCGAGCTCGATGCCCTCCTCCTTGAACAGGCGGGCGGCGTCGAAGTTGTACTCCACCATGGTGCCCTTGCGGAACCGTTTGGCCATGCCGGGGGCTCCGGTCTCCATGCCGAGCAGCGCGGAGGCCATGCCGGCCCGGCGCAGGGTGCGCAGGGCCTCCCGGTCGATGAGGCCGGTGTCGACGCGGAACTCGCAGTGGAAGGAGATGTCCAGGCCGCGGCGGAGGATCTCCTCGGCGAACCCGACGGCGTGGTGGTAGCCCTCCTGGAAGGCGCCGCCGAAGTTGTCGTCGTTGAACCACAGGAAGCGGGTGCCGAAGTCCCGTTGCAGGAACTCGATCTCGTCGACGACGTCGACGGGCGAGCGGACCCGCCAGGCGTTGCCCGCCGTGACCCCCGGCGCCCGGGGCACGTAGCAGAAGGTGCACTTGGCGTGGCAGCCGCGGCTGGTGTAGGTCGACGCCACCGGTGTGGGGATGCCGTTCTTGCGGTGGTTGACGAGCAGGTCGCGGGCGGGCCACGGCTCCTTGGTGAGGTCGGGGAGCCGGGGCGAGCCGCTGCTGCGCACCCGTCCGTCCTGCCAGAACCACAGGCCCGGCACGCTCCGCCAGTCACGGCCGGCCGCCAGGCACTCCATGATGCCCTCGACGGTCAGCTCGCCCTCGCCGAAGGCCACGCAGTCCGCCTCCGGCACGCGTTCGGCGATCAGCTTGGCGTTGTACGTGCAGAACGCCCCGCCGATCGCCACGAACACCGACGGATCGGCCTCGCGCACACAGCGCAGCAGCCGCACGGCGTCCACGATGTGCAGGTCGTACATGATGCTGATGCCGACGAAGCTCGGCCGCTCCCGGCGGATCAGGTCGACGATCGCCTCGTCACTGGGGTTGCGCCCGTGCAGGTTCAGCGCCCGCACCGAGTACCCGCACGACCGCAGGTGACCGGCGATGCAGGCCACGCCCAGGTTCTCCCGGACCTTCTCGTAGAAGAGGCGCATCGCCGGGTCCAGACGGAGGTACTCGTCATCGTTGATCAGGACGTTCTGGTTGTTGACACTGGAGAACCCGGTGAGGATCTCCCGTGGTGTCATCAGTACCGCGTCAGCCATCCGTACTCCCCTCTCTGCGCCCGGCCGCGTCCGCCGTCAGCAGGAACGCGGCGTTGTTGCCGCCGAACCCGAAGTTGTTGACCATCACCGAGCGCACCTGCGCGCAGGGCTCCGGATCGCGCAGCACCCGTACGTGCCGCGCGCCGAGCGGGGTGCGCAGCCCGGGCGTGCCCGGCAGCACCCCGTGGCGCAGGGCGCGGACCGCCGCCACGACGCCGGGGAACACCGAGGCGTGCAGCAGATGACCGGCCGCCCCCTTGTAGGAGCTCACCGGAACGCCCCGCCAGTCGTGCTCGGCACCGACCTGGTCCAGGGCCAGCAGTTCGGCCTCGTCGCCCTGCCGGGTGCCGGGGGCGTGGCCGTGGACGTAGTCGACGGTGGTGAGACCGGCCATGGCCAGTGCCTCCCGCATGCAGGCGGCGCCGATGTGCGCGTTGAGCCGGCTGACGCCCTGGCCCGCCACCCGGCAGGAGATCCCGCTGAGCCGGGCCAGCGGGGTGTGCCCGCGTGCCGCGGCGCGCTCGGCGGTCTCCAGGACGACCACCCCGGCGCCCTCCCCGACGGTGACGCCGGAGCGTTCCTCGTCGAAGGGGCGGGCGGCGGTCGTGCTCGTCGCGCGCAGCACGTCGAGGCAGGCGTAGTCGTAGGTGTTGAGGGCGGACACCCCGGTGACGACCGCCGTGTCGGCCAGTCCGCACAGCAGCCATTCGCGCGCCATGGCCAGTCCGAACGCGCCCGACGCGCAGGCGTGCGCCATCAGTACCGCGTCGGGTGCGGCGACACCCGTTCCGTCGCCGTCCCAGTCGGGCTCCAGGGCGATCTCGTCGATCCGGGGCGCGTCGCCGACCTGCGGAAGGTGCGGGACCACGCCGGCGCACACCAGCAGGGTCCGGGCCGGCAGCGCCTCGAGCCCGGCCTCCCGCAGCGCCTCGGTGTGCGCGCGGTCCAGCAGAGCACGCCGCGTGGGCCGTCCGGGCGGTGCTTCGACGCGCGTCTGGCACACGGTCCTGCTGCGGAAGCGGGAGGCGTCGAACCGGGTCAGCTCGGACAGTCCCCGGCTGCCGTCCAGCAGGTGCTGCCAGAAGGCGGCCCCGCCGTCACCGAAGGCGGTGACCAGGCCGGTGCCGGAGACGACCACCGACGATCCCGTCGTGCCGCCGGTGCGCGGCGCGCGGTCGCCCGCGGTCACGGGGGCGGCCGCGACGCGGTAGCCGTCGCCGTGCGGGTCGCGTACGACCTCGCAGACGACCATCGCCCGGTGCAGCCCCGCGGCGGTGGCGCCCCGCGCCCAGCGCACCGCCTGCAGGGTCGCCGCGCGCGGGCTGATCAGCACGTACCCCGGCCCGTTCCAGCCGTCGGACTCCGCCAGCTCCTGCAGCAGTTGAGCCGGTTCGGGGGTCATGGCCTCGGACGGCCGCAGTCTGCGGCCCCCCGCCTCGGCCTCCGCGCACCGGCTGACGTAGCGGGAGGTGGCCGAGACGCAGTAGTCGGTGGCCGCCATGACCACGGGGGCGTCGGCCCGCAGGGACGGCGGCAGGCGGTCGAGTGCCGCGGCCAGCACGGCGACGAAGGCGGCGGTCAGCGAGTCGCCGGCGGCGAGCACGGTCAGGTCGCCGCGGGCGCCGAGCCCGTCCAGCAGGGCGGGGGCCGTGCCTCCCACGATCACCGGGGCCGCCGTCGCGGTCGTCATGACACCGCCGTACCGGGCATCCGGGCGCCGTCCGGGTGGACGAGGCGGTCGGCGAGGTCGTCGAGGGTGAGCCGGCCCGCGAGGAAGGGGCCCACGTCCGCGAGGCGCGGGTCGTCGTGCCGGTCGGCGACGAGCCGCCAGAACCGCGGCAGGAGGTCGCCGGTGTCCCGGCGTGCCGTCGGCAGGTGGTAGGCGACCTCGTCGAGCAGGGCGAACGCGGTGCCCGAGGCGGCGAGCCGCAGTCCGAGTTCGAGGTCCTCGCCGCCCCACAGCTCCCCGTAGTGCTCGTCGAAGCCGCCGACCCGTTCGAACAGCGAGCGGCGCAGGCTGGTGCTCGTGCCGACACAGGCCAGCCAGCGCAGCGGGGCGTACTCGGGCGTCGCCGTCACCTTGCGGGCGGTCCGTTCGATGAACGAGCGGCGCGGCCCGAGCAGCGGGACGGCGGAGTCGAGGCCGGCGACGGTGGCGGGGTCGATCCGGCGCCCGCGGGCGCCGGTCAGGGCCGTGCGCAGCGGCCGGGGTTCGGGGGTGAGCGCGAAGGCGGACAGGTCGGTGACGGCGCCGTGCACGACGCCGGCGCCCGCGTCCGCGTGGGCGGCGAGATGCGCCTCCAGCAGCCGCGGGGTGGCCAGCGTGTCGTCGTCGAGGAAGACCAGGAGTTCCCCGCGGGCCAGCCGCGCCCCGGTGTTGCGGGCGTGGGCGGCACCGCGTCCGCCCGTGGCCGCCGTCCGCAGGGGCAGGCCGTCCGGGAGGGCCGCCAGCACCTCCTCGACCGCACCGGGGTGCGGCGCGTCGTCGACCAGGACGACCTCGAACCGCTCCCGGCCCAGGGTCTGGTGTCCCAGGGCCGTGAGCGTGAGGAGTAATCGCGTGGTCCGGTCACGGGTCGGCACGACCACGCTGACCGGGAGGTCGCCCGTCACGTCAGGGAACGGCTCTCGCCGGCCCTCTGGTCGAGGATGTAGGTGGCCAGGCCCTCGATGGAGAAGAGCGTCTCCTCCGTGAGGTCCTCGTCCTCGAACACGACGTCGTACTTCTCCTCGAGGATCAGCAGGTACTCCAGGGCGTCGAGGGAGCTGAACCCGTACTGGTCCACGAGGCTGGCGTCGCCCTCCCCGGGCGCCGGCCGGTGCTCGCCCTTCGTCATTCCCGCTGCGATCTCGTGGAGTTCCCGTATCAGCCCGGCGCGGTCCATCGTCTGTCGTCTCCCGTGGTGAAGAGGCTCGGTCAAACCTTCGTGAACTGGGCGTCGAGCTGCTGCTCGGTCAGTCCGCGGAAGCGGTCCATGCGGAAGTAGTGCTGGAGGTCCCCGCCGAACTCGGTCCGGTAGTAGAAGTCCTCGGTGTGCCGTTCGGGCGTCGTGCTCACCGTCTCCCCGCGCCGCAGCGCGGCGATCAGCCGGGGCACGGGGTATGCGAACTCGGTGTCGCCGCGCAGGTACCAGCGTTCGCCGTACTTGGTGACGACCGGCAGGTCCTCCTCGGGACCCGAGCCGTCGGGCAGCGGACGGACCGGCTGGCACAGCAGGTCGTAGCGGAACACCTCGTCCAGCAGCGGCAGCAGGTCCTCGGGCAGGTCGGGGCGCATGGCCTCCTCCCACCACCGCTGCAGCAGCCGTTTGGTGAGCAGCCGCCAGACGTTGGGGTCGACCAGCTCGCTAGCGGAACTCGTGGGCCGGGCGACTGCGTGCAACTCCCTGGCCTCGGGGTCGTCGCTCTTGTCGACCCAGTCGGAGAAGCTGAGCAGCACGCGCGACTGCGGGACGCCGGCGAGTTCGCGCAGGGCGACCCAGATGTTGTGCAGGAACAGACTGCGCGCCAGAACCCGGTTCCAGCAGATGAAGCGCAGCATGCGCTCGTTGTCCGCGAGCGTCATGGTCCGGTGGGCGAGCACGTAGTCGAAGTCGTCCTGCTCGCCGCGCACGGTGACGAGTCCGTGCACTTCCTTCTTGTCGTGGTACTCGGTGTTCGGCAGCAGCATCAGCGGATGGACGGCGATGAACGGCGTGTGCCGTGCCGCCCGGTCGTATCCGTCCAGGA
This sequence comes from Streptomyces sp. NPDC030143, assembly GCF_055573695.1. Lineage (NCBI taxonomy): Bacteria > Bacillati > Actinomycetota > Actinomycetes > Kitasatosporales > Streptomycetaceae > Streptomyces > Streptomyces sp. NPDC030143. Next base: position 63,597 of record NZ_JBVIAY010000005.1, on the reverse strand, counting down.
ACGAGGCGACCGTCTCACCGGGCGCCCCCCAGATCAGCTCCAGATACGGTGTGATTCCGTGGTCGGTCAGCCACGCGACCAGGCTTTCCCAGTCGTTCAGCTTCATGTTCCGCCGGCGCATGAGGTCCAGTACGGAATCGTCCATCGTCTGCAGGGCGAGGATGAAGGCGCTGTGCATCCCGGACTGCTTCATCTTCTCCATGATGCGGTAGAAGCCGGGTGACTTGTTCTTCGCCCAGGAGGTTTCCAGTCTCTTCGGGAACCCGTATTTGCTGCGCACACGCAGCAGGTCGTCCAGGAATTCCTCGTCCTGACGCAGGAGCCCGAAATTCGAGTCGGCGAGCATGAGGATTTCGGCGCCGTGCCGCCCGAGCACCTCCAGCTCTTCCCGCAGCCGCTCCCGCGAGAACGCCCGCATCTTCTGCCCGGTGGCACCGCCCCAATAGCAGAAGGCGCACTTGTAGGGACAGCCGCGGTTCGTCTCCATCAGGGCGTAGTCGTACAGGAAACGCCCCTTCGCGTCGACGAGCGGCACCGCTCCGGTGAGGATGGGGGACGGCAGGATCTCGAGGTCCTGGATGCGGTCGCGTTCGGGGGTGGTGACCTGGTTTCCGTCGGCCTCCCGGAACGAGATGCCGCTGATCCCGTGGAGTTCGGTCGGGCGGGCGCCGTCGAGGTAGCCGTTCAGCAGGTCCCGGAAGACCAGTTCCCCCTCGCCGTTCACCACGACGTCGACGTGCGGGAACATGCGGAAGACACGCTCGGCCTGGTGGGCGACGTGGTTGCCGCCGAAGACGACCCAGCCCTGCGGGTTGATCTGCTTGAACGTCTCGGCGAGGGTGCCGAAGGCACGGAAGTTCCAGCCGAGGACGGAGAAGCAGAGCACGTCGGGACAGCCGTCCCGCACGAGGTCGCGGGCCATGGCGTTCAGGCCGGCGTCCCCCGGATAGTTTTTGATCGTGATGTCCGTGCGCCGTCGAATGCGATCGTCGGCCTCGGCGTAGGCCTTGAGATAGCCGATCGCGAGCGGCATGGAGGCCGCGGAATTCCCCCAGACTCCTTGCTGAACAAGCAGTACTCGAGTCTCCATTCCCCGCCTCGTCCCCTAATCGGTCCGACAGGCCAAATCGCCCTTTGAGGCTACAGCAGAAGATCCCCCGCGCAATGGGGCCTCGGCAACCGGATCGACGGTGCGTCCGTGTGATCCGCAGGTGTTCGGCCATGCCCACACCCCCGGGACGGCCGCCCTTCGGATGGCTGCCGCGGGCGCGCAAAGGCCTCGGAGCAGGGTTCCTGACGTGGGAATTCAACGCGTGTCGTACGGTGCGGGACCGGCGGCGGGAGCGGACGCGGAGGCGGGGGCGGAAGCAGTCTCCGGCGCGGAATGAATGACCGGAAACACATCTGTCCGACCGCCCGGCACTTGATCATGGAGAATGCCGGAAGCGTCTTTTCAGCCACCGGGTCCCTCATTTTCTGCCGCTTTGCGGCGCGACCTGTGCGGGTGTGCCGGCGGTCGGTATGCTCCGGCCGTAATGGGTCTGTCATTCGTCCGCCCGGGCTCGGAGTTACATGACGGAGATTCCTGACACGTGGTGTCCGACCGCCCTGCCGCACCTGGAAACCGATGACGGCAGGCTCCGATTCATGGGACGTCGGGTCGACGTCCCGGGTCCGCTGTCCGAGCGGGACGCCGCCCTGCTGGCGCGCTGCGACGGCAGTCGGCCCCTCGACGGTTTCCGCGCGGCGGAGCAGGCGGTCATCGACCTGTGGCGGCGGCACGGGCTGCTGCTCATGGCACCCCCGCTCACCTCCGGCCGCGCGCCGGCACCACCACCCGTGGTCGTCTCGCCGCATCCGGACGACGCCGCGCTGGCCCTCGGCGGGACCCTGGCGCGCCAGGGCGGCAGGTTCCTCGACGTGTTCAGCGTCGAGACCTGGACCAAGGACCCGTACTACGCCGAACGCCCGGCCGAGACCCGGCGTCTGCTGCTGGCGGAAGAGGCGGTCGCCGCCCGGGTGCTGCGCGCCGAGGTGGAGCTGCTGGGGTTCGTCGACGCCGCGGACCGCGACCTCAGACGGGACCGCTTCTTCACCGATCCGGCCTGGTCCGACGGCTTCCCGCGCGAGGAGCCCGCGCTCTTCGGCGCCGTCACCGAACGGCTCGCCGCCCTGCTGGACGGCGCCGGCCCGCTCTACGCGCCCCTGGGGGTCGGCGGGCACGTCGACCACCTGGCCTGCCGGGAGGCGGTGCTGGAACTGGTGCGCACCGGCCGGCTCGACGCGGCGCGGGTCGCCTTCTACGAGGACCAGCCGTACTCCCTGTTCTCGCCCGCGGAGGAGACCGCGCGCAAGCTCGGTGCCCGCCTCGCCGAGGCGGGACTCGGCGAACTCCGGCCGCGGCTGCTGCCCGTGGACGACCTGGCGGCGCTCACCAAGTGCGAGGCGCTCGGCGCCTACCGCATCCAGGTGCGCAGGGGCATCGTCCAGCGGGTCCGCCGGCACGGGGTGCGCCTGGCGGAGGGCTCCGACGCCCCGTCCGCCGAACGGATCTGGCTGCTGCGCAGGTGACGGCCTGCCCGGCTCCGCACGACACGCGAACCGTGAGGGGTTTCCCATGTATGCACTGGCTCAGTCCCTGACACCGGAGGACCTGGAGGTCCTCGCGGACGCCTGCGCCGAGGTAGGCCTCGCCCTGCACGTGACGGACCCGGAGGCGGGTCACGCCCCGCCGCCGGGCGCCCAGTTGGTCGCCTTCCACCGGGTCGCCGCCGACCGGCCGGACGACCTGTCCGTGGAGGAGCTCAAGCGCAGGGGCGGGTACGTGGTGGCCGTCCTGGACGGCATCTCCGCCACCGAGGTCCTGGCGGCGGTCTCCCGCGGCTACAGCTTCACGCTGGCCAGCCCGCTGAGGCGGCCGCGGCTCGTGGAGACCCTCGGCTATCTCAGGAACGTCACGCCGTCCGAGAACACCCAGGTGCTCACGCTCGACGGGAAGGGCTCGCTGAGTTCGTCCGCCAAGTCGTCACCCGTCACCGACGCCGAGGCGAACCTGCTGCGGCTGCTGTCCGACCGCCCGGGCCAGATCGTCTCCCGCGAGGAACTCACCGAGGCCACCGGCGGCGAGGACGTGAACAGGGTGACGTCGGTGCTGAAGCAGAAGCTCCTGGACATCGACTCCGGAGCGAAACTCCTGAAGATCCCGCACCTGGGTTTCCGGCTGGTCGGCACGGTCCGCGAGGGTGCGCGCTGATGCGGGTCGTGGTGATCACCGGCGCCCCCGGTGTGGGCAAGACCCGGCTGGGGCACCAGCTGGTGACCCGGTACGACGTTCCGGCCGCGGCGATCGACTGCGATCCGATCGTCCACCCCTGGGACGGCGGCGAGGACCTGTACGACCTGATGGCCGCGACGATGCGCGCCGTCCTGCCCGTCTACGGCTCGTGGGGGGCGCGTGTCGTGGTCGTCACCGGGGTGGTCCTGGCGGGACGTGCCTACGAGCGCTTCCGCAAGGTGTTCGAGGAACTGGGCGTGGACGCGGTCTACTACGGGCTGCGAGCCGACCCGGAGGCCCTGGCCGCGCGCATCGAGAAGGACGCCGGCGGCCGGCTCTTCGTCGAGGGCCGGCTGGCCGAGCGGCACCTCGACGCCGAGGTGCCCGAGGTGCCGGGCATCCGCCTGGTCGACACCACGCACCTGACCCTGCCGGAGGCGACCGACGCGGTCGCCTCCCTGGAACACGCGGAGCTGGGAGCGGGGTGGCTGGGCTCGCCCGGATGACCGGCGGCCGGCCCGCGAGGGCCGCGTCACGGACGAAAGGACCGACAACCGCCACGGACGCGGACGACCGTGGCGGGCCGGGCACCGCGGACGACCGCGGCCGGCCGGAAGCCGCCACCGGGGACCGTCATGGGCGGCCGGTGACCGGCGCCCGCGACCACCACGGACGGCCGACAGCCGCCACGGACGCGGACGTCCACAAACGGCCGGGCACCGCCACCCGGAGCGACCACGGACCGCGGACAACCGACGCCCCCGGACGGCCGACAGCCGTCATCGGGGAGGATCACGGGCATCCGGGGGCCGCCACCGGGAACACCCGCAGGTGGCCTGCAACCACCACCCGGAACCACCACGGACCGCCGGCAGCCGCCATCGAGGACGGACGGGTGAGCGGCTGTCGCTCGGACGGCGGCCTGGGGTCCGCCGACGGCACGGGCCCGGTCGGGCCGGCGACCCGCCTGGTTCGCGCACTGCCGTCACGAGCCCCCGCCCGGTCCGGGACGCAGACGCCCGCGCCGAGCACGGAGTCCTTCGGGGCTCACGGGTCGTCGGAGGTCGCCGACCGCCCGGGGCACGGGAGCGCCTGCCGAGGCGGAGGGTCCGTCGGCCGTCCCCCACGCCCTGCCGGCGACCGGGCCGGCGGGTGGGGGCCGGCCCCACCCCACCGCCCGTGGGCGTCGCCCCGGCGGTCAGCGGAAGCGGCCGACCTCCAGGCCCGCGTCGTCGAGGCGTACCGAGAGGACGAAGCCGTAGTAGTGCGTGGCGCCGATGCTCTCGACGTACTCCCGGACCTCGTCGCCGAGCGGGCCGGTGAGCTGCTGGTGTTCGTCGCGCGGGGCGAAGGCCGGCCAGCGCGGGGGCGTCGAGGGCCGCAGCAGCAGTCGTCCGGAGACCTTCAGGCGCCGCAGCTCGGCCTCCAGCTCCGGGACGAAGAACGGGCCGTGCTCGTCCCCGTAGGCGGCGGCCTGGAGGAGGGCCTCGCCCTCCTGGGTGAGCAGGCGCGGGACCTGACGCAGCAGCTCCCAGAAGAACTCCAGGCCGTCCAGTCCGGCTTCGCCGGCCAGCCAGCCGAGCGAGCCCCGACGCAGCGGCAGGCACGGGGGGTTGGAGACGACGATGTCGAAGCGGGAGTCCAGCGACAGGGACATGATGTCGCCCTCGACGGCGGTCAGCCGGTCGCCGAGCCCGTTGACATGGGCGTTGACCGTGGCGGCCGCCGTGCACTCCGGGTTGACGTCGACCGACAGCACCTCGGCGCCGTTCCGGGCCGCCGACAGGCCGAGGATGCCGGTGCCGCACCCGAGATCCAGTGCCGAACGGGCACCGCGGCGTGCCGCGACGAGCCGGGAGAGCGTCATCGAGTCGGTGCCGACCCAGGGCGCGTAGGAACCGGTGTCCCGGCCCGCGGCCCGCCAGGCGGCCAGCAGCGCCATGCCGTCCCCGCGCACCAGGCAGTAGTCGGCCGACACCTTGCCGGACTCCTCGGCGAGCACCCCGGCCCGCAGCAGCAGGTCGAGCAGCTCACCGGGGACCTCCGCGCGGACGTCGGACTCCGCCACCCGCTCCCCGAAGACGAACAGGGAGGACAGGACGGACTCCGCGGACAGCGTGGTGGAGATCGCCGCCAGCGTGTCGGCGTTGCGCCACGGCGCCAGTTCACCGAGCCAGTCACCGGCGAGGGTGAGCAGGTCGTGCTGCGGGAGCGTGAGCAGTCTCTGCAGCCCGGCGCCCGCGAAATCGTCGCCGGAAATCCCGTCCACGGAAATCATCACGTCTCCTCAAGACCTTGGTTGTCCGGCTCGAAGATCGGCGTGAACGCCGATTTCAGTTCCCGCAGCCGCTCCTGGGTGCGGGGTCCGGCGTAGGGCGCGCAGCGCGCGATTTCCTCCTGGGAGATGCCGCCGAACAGGTAGAGATTCACCACATCGATCGGCCCGGTGCAGCTCTTGCAATACGGGAAGCGCGGCCGCGGCTGCATGAACATGTCGTAGTGCTGGTGCTTGCCGAACTGTTCGTGGATCAGCTCGGGATTCTCCTTGATGTTCCCCATGGGTTTGAGCCAGGCGTACGGGCAGCAGGAGACGTCGCCCTGGCCGAAGAGCTGAACCATGGTGGCCGTCGCGTAACACCGCAGGGTACGCACCCCGGTGCGGAGTTGATTGGCGATGTGCTCGACGAAGGCGCGCGGCGGAAGGACCGCGGACAGTTCGTCGTAGCGTTCCAGGAGTGGCGCGAAATGGTCGCCGAGCGGCGGCGCGTGGGTCGTCCTGGTCTCACCGCGCACCGGGAAGAAGTAGAGCATCACGCCCTGCCCGTAGCGTTCGAGCAGGAACTCGGCGAAGTCGGCCTGGCCGGTGGCGTTCAGGTCGCTGATCACCGACTGGATCTCGATCGGGATGCCCAGCTCGACCGCGTGGTCGAGGTGCCGCATGATCACGTCGAAGAGCCGGTGCTGCTTCGGCGGCAGCCGGTGGCCGTTCATCTCCAGCGTGTGGCCGTCCAGCGAGAGGCACAGCTGGACGTTGCCCAGCTCGGCGAGCGCCTCGAGCCGGTGCGGCGTCAGGAACGCGCCGTTGGTGATGACCTGCACGACCTCGTACTTCTCGCTGCACTCCGCGACGAACTCGGTGGAGCCCTTCAGCCAGAAGAACTCGCCGCCGCTCAGGCGCATGACAGGGCTGTCCACGTTTCGGTGGTAGGCGTCGAGGATCTCGTGCCAGTCCGCGCGCCGGTCGGTGGTCAGCCGCAGCCTCGCGTCCGGGACAGCCATGAGGAGGTTGAAATCTTCGGTCAGACAGTAGGAGCAGCGCATCTGGCACAGCTGTTCCTCGATGACCATGTCGTTCATGAGGAGCTTGAGACGCTGCTGTCCATCACGATGCGCGAACATCGCATCACGATATTGACTTTTCAGGGCCATGCCTCATCACCGCACCCAGGTCGTTTTTGCGCATGACTCTCCGTCGGCGGTCGAGTCTAAGTTCGTCCGGAACAGACGGTCAATGCGTACTCCCCGGGGCGGCGCCCTTCGTCTGGAACTCGACGTGAACCGGCCGGAGGATGGCTCATATGCGCCTAACGGCCCACCAGTTGCACCGGGGTAGCGTTACGTTCACGTACTCGCCAAATCCGTGGGCCGCAACCGGCAGTAAGGACGGCAGTATGCTCACTCTGGGGCTCGGTGGTTCCAACCACGACTTCTCGGCCTGTCTCGTCGAGAACGGCGAGATCGTCGTCGGTATTGAAGAAGAGCGACTGACCCGCCGCAAATACGCGGTGAATGTGAATTCCCTGACGAACGGCTGTTGGCGCTACTGCCTGACGACGCGCGGAGTGCGGCTCTCCGAGGTCGAGGCGATCGTCGCCGACGACACCCTTCTGCCCAGCTGTTATTTCCCGTTCCGCAGCAAAACCACGCTCATCCGCCATCACATGGCGCACGCCGCGAGCGCCTTCCACCCCTCGCCCTTCCCCGAGGCCGCGGTGCTCGTCGTCGACGGGGCCGGCAGCCTGTTCGAGGACCGGGGCGTCGAGACGATGACCCTGTCGGTCGGCAACGGCACGGAGATCACCGAGATCTCCAAGGTGTACGGCACCAACTGGAGCACCGACGGACTGCGCGACACCCGGGTCTACCAGGCCGGTGACAGCGACCACTCGCTGGGCTTCATGTACAAGGCGGTCAGCCGGGCCATCGGCTTCACCCTCTACGAGGAGGGGCCCTGGTACCTGACCGAGGACGGCAAGACGATGGGCCTCGCGCCCTACGGCGGCGACCGCTACAAGACGGAGTTCCGCCGCCATCTCGACCTGCTGCCCGAGGGCCGCTTCTCCCTGCACCTGAAGGACGGCGGGCTGCTGGAGTTCGTCGAGCACGCCCTCGACGGGCTGGAGGGCGACGAGCGCTTCGCGCGGGGTGCCGACCTCGCGTGGGCCGCGCAGGACCTGCTGGAGACCGCCGTCCTGCACGCCGCCGACTGGCTGCACCGCGAGACCGGCCTCACCCGCCTCTGCCTGGCCGGCGGTGTCGTGCTCAACTCGGTCGCGAACGGCAAGATCCTGCGGAACACCCCGTTCACCGAGATCTACGCCCAGCCCGCCGCCGGCGACAACGGCTGCGCGGTCGGCTGCGCCTACTACGGCTACCACGTCCTCGGCGAACGGCCGCGCCCGCGCGGTCCGAAGGCCCCGGCGACGGCTCCGCGTCCCCAGCGCCACACCTACCTCGGCCGCCCGTACGGCACCGAGGAGATCCAGGCCGCGCTGGACGCCTCGGGGCTGCCGTACCGGCGTGTGGCACGGCCGGCCCGCGTGGCGGCCGAACTCCTGCCGCAGGGCGCGCTGATCGGCTGGTTCACCGGCGGTTCCGAGTTCGGGCCGCGCGCCCTGGGACACCGCAGCATCCTCGCCGACCCCCGCCGCGCGGAGATGAAGGACATCCTCAACGCCAAGGTCAAGCACCGCGAGGCGTTCCGGCCGTTCGCCCCGGCCGTCCTGGCCCACCGGGCCGCCGAGTACTTCGAGCTCGACATCGAGTCCCCGTACATGCTGCTCGTCGCCCCGGTGCGCGAGGACAAACGCCGGGAGGTGCCGGCCATCACCCATGTCGACGGCACGGCGCGGGTGCAGACGCTGACCCCGGAGGCGAACGGCAGCTTCTACGAACTGGTGGAGCGGTTCGGGGAGCTCACCTCGGTGCCCGTCGTGCTCAACACCTCCTTCAACGACCGCGGTGAGCCGATCGTGGAGACCCCCGAGCAGGCGCTGGCCTTCTTCGGGCCGAGCCAGCTCGACTATCTGTTCCTGGAGGACTTCGTGGTGGCGCACAGCGTGTCGGACCTCGACACGGTGACGACGGGGGCGGCCGAGTGACCGACGCTCCAAAGATGCGGTACGAGACGTGGCGGGCCCTCGCGCTGTGGGGGGAGGAAGAGGAGGCCGCCGCGCTGGAGGTGATCCGGTCGCGGTCGCTGTTCCGCTACTACGGGCCGGACCTGCGCCACCGGACCGACGCGTTCGAGGCCGCGTTCGGAGAGGTGGCGGGGGTGGCGCACACGGTCGCCGTGTCGTCCGGCACCGCCGCGCTCACCGCCGCGATGATCGGTCTCGGCATCCCGGCCGGCGCGGAGGTGATCGTGCCCGCCGTGACCTTCGTCGGCAGTGTGGGCGCGGTCGTCGCCGCGCGCGGGGTGCCCGTCTTCGCCGAGGTGGACGACTCGCTGACGCTGGACCCCGCCCACCTGGAGGAGGTGGTGAGCGAGCGCACCTGGGGCGTGATGCCGGTCCACCTCAACGGCGTCGCCGCCGACATGGAACCGATCCTCCAGGTCGCGCGCCGGCACGGACTGCGGGTGATCGAGGACGCCGCCCAGGCCGCCGGCGTCTCCTACCGCGGACGGCCCGTCGGCGGTCTCGGCGACGCGGGCGCCTTCAGCTTCCAGCTCGACAAGAACATCACCGCCGGCGAGGGCGGCGCGGTCACCACGACCGACGCCGACGTGTACGACCGGGTGGCCCGGTACCAGGACCAGGGCGGGCAGTTCACCACCTCCAAGGGCGCGACGCGCGGAAGCGCCGACCTGCCGGCGTTCGTCGGCGCCAACCTGCGCATGACCGAGCTGACCGCGGCGCTGCTGTCCGCGCAGCTCCCCCGGCTGCTGCCCATGTGCCGGCGTCTGCGTGACGTGGCGCGGCACGTGCGCGCCGAGACCGCCGATCTGCCGGTCCGCTGGCGCAGGCTGCCCGACGAGGAGGGGTCAGCGGGCGACCTGACGCTGTTCCTCGACTCCCGCCTCCAGGCGCGCGGCTTCGTCGCCGACCTGAACGCGGCCGGCATTCCGGCGCACACCCTGTACCAGGGGCAGCCGGTCACCGCCAACCGGGCCGTGCGGGAGGGGCGTACGCCCTGGGGTGTGGAGTGGGAGCGTCCCCCTCGGTTCCGCGTCAGCGAAGGCCTGCTGGGGCGGTCCGTCACCATCGGGCTGGGCGCCGCCATGACCGACGAGGACGTCGACGCCGTCGTCACCGCCTTCCGCAAGGCCCACCAGGGCATCGACCGAGCCGGCTGAGGGGTCCTTGCACGGTGAGCGCCTGATCGGGCCGCGTGGTCCGGAGCCGTGCATCACAAGGCGCCGGAGAGCCCTGGTAGCTCCGCTACGAGGGCTCTCCGGCAACGCGGCGAGGTGCGGTACCAGACCGCGCGGCCCAGGCGGGTCCACTGCAAGGACCCCTGAACGACCGTCACGCACCACAGGGAGCGACGCACCGACATGACCTTGTACGACATTCCCGTCCGCACGCTCGCCGGGGAACCCGCCGATCTCGGCGTCTACCGGGGCAGGGCGCTGCTCGTGGTCAACGTGGCCTCACAGTGCGGGCGCACCCCGCAGTACGCGGCGCTGGAGGACCTGCACCGGCACTACGGGCCCCGCGGCTTCGCCGTACTGGGCTTCCCCTGCAACCAGTTCGGGCAGCAGGAACCGGGCACGCCCGAGGAGATCCGGGAGTTCTGCGCGACCACGTACGACGTCACCTTCCCTCTTTTCGAGAAGGTCGACGTCAACGGGGAGCACCGGCACCCGGTGTACGCGTTCCTCACCGCCGCCCCCGACGAGCAGGGCGTGGCCCGGGACGTCGAGTGGAACTTCGAGAAGTTCCTCGTCTCCCCCGACGGTCTGGTGGCGCACCGGATCGGTTCCCGCGTCAAGCCGGACGCCCCCGAGGTCGTCGCCCGCATCGAAGCACTGCTGCCCGCCTGAACACCCGCCCCGTCCGGGGCCGTACCGCCGGAGAACACCGCGCACAGCGCACCCGCACGCTCGAGGAGCCGACCCTGCCCGGGACGCACCTCGCCGACGACCCCCACCCGGTCCTGGCCCACCGGGCCTGATGCGGGGGCTGCACCGGTTGCCGGTGCGGTTCGCTTCCGAGGTCCGGTCCGCCCCGCCGCGACGGCGGCAGGCGGCCCGCGCGACGACGCTCGTCCCCGGACCGGTGCGCCGGCCGGAGGGGTGGTGTCATGTCTTCCCGGCCGCGGCGCCGGGCGGCGCGCCCCTCAGGGGTCCTTGCGGACGGTCAGCCGCCACAGCGAGGTCACCTCACGGGAGCGCGCCGCGTGCAGCGGGTCGCTCTCGTCGTCCGCCCGGGGGTGGCGGGGTCTGGCGTCGAGCCGGCCCACCACCTCCAGTCCCGCCCCCGTGAACAGACCGAGCAGGTCCTGCCGCGTGCGCAGTCCGAGATGCTCGGCGAGATCCGACAGGACGAGCCACCCCTCGCCGCCCGGTTCCAGATGTCCGGGCAGTCGCCGCAGGAACTCGCGCAGCATCCGGCTGCCCGGGTCGTAGACCGCGGATTCCAGCGCGGAGGTCGGCTTCGCCGGCAGCCAGGGCGGGTTGCACACCACGAGCGGGGCCCGTCGGCGTGCCGGGAAGAGGTCGGCCTCCACCACCCGCACGCGCGCGGACAGTCCGAGCCGGTCGACGTTGTCCCGGGCGCAGGCCAGCGCACGGGGGTTGAGGTCGGTGGCGACCACCTCGGGCACACCGCGCCGGGCCAGCAGCGCGGCCAGCACTCCGGTGCCGGTCCCGACGTCGAAGGCGACCGCGGGCCCGGGGCGGCCGTCGGGAAGGGGCGCGCGGGCGACCAGGTCGAGGTACTCGCCGCGCACCGGGGAGAAGACGCCGTAGTGGGGATGGATCCGGTCGCCGCCCAGGGCGGGGATCGCGACGCCCTTGTGCCGCCATTCGTGTGCGCCGGTCATGCCGAGCAGGGCGGGCAGGGAGCAGACGAAGGGCCGGTCGAGCGGGCAGCCGGCCTCGGCGCAGGCCACGCGCACGTCGGGGGCGCGGCGCAGGGACAGCACGGCTCCCTCGTCGAGCGGGACGAGGAGGCTGCCGAGGATCTTCGCGCGGAACGCCTGGGCCTGGCGGTGCTGGTTGAAGGCGACGGCGTGGTCGTCCGCGGGGCGGCGGCGCCGGCGGTCGATCCGCCGCCTCAGGGCGGACAGCAGCTGCCGGGCGTTGTGGAAGTCGCCGGACCACAGGATCGCGGTGCCCTCGGCCGCGGTGCGGTAGGCGACGTCGGCCTTCATCCGGTCGTCGGCGACGACGACGCGCCGTGGGGGCGGGGCGCCGTTCTCCGAGTGCCATCGGGCGGTGCGGGTGCGGCCTTCGCCGTCGGTCCAGGTGATCTGCTGCTCTGTGGCCTTCAAAATGTTCTCTGGTTCCCCTCCGTGACGGATCGTCAACGGTAACCGACCGGCCCCGACGCGGACGGCGACGGCGGACGGGCCGCCCACGGCGCGGGTCTGGTCGGCCCGCGCCGCCGAGGCGGGGCCGCCCGCGCGGCCCGGGGCGGAGCCACCGACGGGCCGAGCAGGGCCGCCCGAGCGGCCGGGGTGGAGCCCACCGCGAGGCCGAGGCGGAGCCCACCGCATGGCCGAGGCAGAGCCCACCGCGAGGCCGAGGCAGAGCCCACCGCATGGCCGAGGCGGAGCCACCCGCGTGGCCGAACAGGGCCGACAGTGGCCGGGGTGGAGCCCACCGCGGGGCCGGGGCAGAGCCCACCGCGAGGCCGAGGCGGAGCCACCCGCGTGGCCGAGCAGAGCCGACAGTGGCCGGGGTGGAGCCCACCACGGGGCCGGGGCGGAGCCCACCGGGAGGCCGACCGGCTTCGCGCGGCCCTGGTGTCCGGTGGCCGCTCCGGTCGCCGTCGGCGGCTGCCTCCACAAAGCAGGCGGGCCCTGGCCGCCCCGTGAAACACCTCGGCGGGCGGGAGCCCGTGGCAACCGCCCGCCCCGTAAGCGTTTCTCAGGCCGCCGCCTCCTCCGCGGCTACCTCGGCACCCTCCTCGGCACCCTCCTCCGCACCCTCCTCCGGTCGGTGGAACTGGGTGCGGTGCAGCTGGGCGTAGCGGCCCTGCGCCTCCAGCAGCTGCTCGTGCGTCCCGCGCTCCACGATGCGGCCGGACTCGACGACCAGGATCTGGTCGGCGGTCCGCACGGTGGACAGACGGTGGGCGATGACGATCGCGGTGCGGCCCGCGAGGGCCTCGGTGAGGGCTTCCTGCACGGCCGCCTCGGAGGTGTTGTCGAGGTGGGCGGTGGCCTCGTCGAGGATGACGACGCGCTGACGGGCCAGGAGCAGCCGCGCGATCGTCATGCGCTGACGCTCGCCGCCCGAGAGGCGGTAACCGCGTTCGCCGACCACCGTGTCGAGGCCGTCGGGCAGCGAGCGGACCAGGTCCTCGAGGCGGGCGCGGCGCAGGGCGTCCCACAGGGCGTCCTCGTCGGCGTCCGGGGCGGCGAGCAGCAGGTTGGCGCGGACGGTGTCGTGGAAGAGGTGACCGTCCTGGGTGACCATGCCGAGCGTCTCCCGCAGGGACCGCGCGCTCAGGTCGCGCACGTCGACCCCGCCGAGGCGGACCGCGCCGGCGTCGACGTCGTACAGGCGGGGCAGCAGCTGGGCGATCGTGGACTTGCCGGCGCCGGAGGAGCCGACGAGGGCGATCGTCTGGCCGGGTTCGGCGCGGAAGGACAGGCCGTGCAGGACCTCGGCGCCGCCGCGGGTGTCGAGGGACGCGACCTCCTCCAGGGAGGCGAGGGAGACCTTGTCGGCGGAGGGGTAGGCGAAGCGGACGTCGTCGAACTCGACGGAGACGGGCCCCTCGGGCACCGCACGGGCGTCCGGTTTCTCCTCGATGAGCGGCTTCAGGTCGAGCACCTCGAAGACGCGCTCGAAGCTGACCAGGGCGCTCATCACCTCCACCCGCGCCCCGGCGAGCGCGGTGAGCGGCGCGTACAGGCGGGTCAGCAGCAGCGCGAGGGCGACGACGGCGCCGGGGTCGAGGGCACCGTCCAGGGCGAGCCGGCCCCCGAGGCCGTAGACGAGGGCCAGGGCCAGGGCGGAGACGAGGGTGAGGGAGGTGATGAAGACCGACTGGGCGGTCGCCGTGCGCACGCCGATGTCGCGGACGCGGTCGGCGCGGGCCGCGAACTCCGCCGACTCCTGCTCGGGGCGGCCGAACAGCTTGACCAGCGTGGCGCCGGGCGCGGAGAACCGTTCGGTCATGCGGGTGCCCATCGCGGCGTTGAGCGCGGCCGCCTCCCGCTGCATGTCCGCCATGCGCCGGCCCATCCGCCGGGCGGGCACCACGAACACCGGCAGCAGGGCCAGCGCGAGCAGGGTGACCTGCCAGGACAGGGTGAGCATGACGGCGAGGGTGAGCAGCAGGGTGACCAGGTTGCTGACCACCCCGGACAGCGTGTTGCTGAACGCGCGCTGGGCGCCGATCACGTCGTTGTTGAGCCGGGAGACGAGCGCGCCCGTACGGGTCCGGGTGAAGAAGGCGACCGGCATCCGCTGCACGTGGTCGAACACGGCCGTGCGCAGATCGAGGATGAGCCCCTCCCCCAGCGTCGCCGAGAGTCTTCTGCCCAGGATGCCGAGCGCCGCCTCCAGCACCGCGATGAGCGCGATCAGCAGCGCCAGCCGGACGACGGTGGCGGAGTCGCCGTCCGTCACGATCGCGTCGACGACCCGTCCGGCGAGCACCGGCGTCGCGACGGCGAGCAGCGCCGTCACCGTCCCGAGGAGCACGAACAAGGCGATGCGGCGGCGGTGCGGACGGGCGAACGCGCCGATGCGGCGCAGGGTGCGGCGGTTGAAGGGACGGCGTTCGTGCCGGGCGTTCATGACGCTGTACAACTGCGTCCAGGCGGTGGTCTCCATGCTCATGAGAAGGACGTTAGAACCTCGAGCATCCTTGAGGTCAACAGTCAACAGTCAAGCAGGACGACGTCTGCTCCCCCGCCGCCGTCCACGCCGGCGTCATTCCTCGTTGAGGTGACTCGGACAGCCTGTGCGGACGTGAGCGTGCCGTCCCCGCCCCGAGGGCTCCTTCCCCGGGCCCCGTCCCCCGAGGACCGTCCCCGCCGGCGTCTGCCGGTGCGCCGGGTGCTGTGTCTGCTTCCGCTCGTCCTCGTGTCGGTCGTCGCGGTACGGCACCGCGACGTCCTGGTCGAGGGCCTCGGGCAGGTGCGCACCGCCGAGTGGCCCTGGCTGCTGGCCGCGGCCGGGGCGACGTGTCTGACGTGGGTGGCGGCGGCCGTCACCCGGCAGGGCGCCGTCGTGCAACGGCTGCCCCGGTGGCGGCTGCTGGCCGCGCAGTTCGCGGCGGGCGCCGCCAACCACCTGCTGCCGACGGGCCTCGGCGCGAGCGCGGTCAACCTGCGGTTCATGACGGTGTGCGGCGTGCCGGCGGCCCGCTCGTCGGCGGCCCTCGCCCTGTACCTGCTGGCGGAGGGCGTCGCCCGGGTGGGCCTGCTGGCCGTGCTGCTGGCCGTCTTCCCCGGCGCGCTGCGGCTCGGCACGCTGCTGCCCGACGCGGCGCTCGGCCCGCTCCTGGCCGCCGTCGGCGCGGCCGTGCTGCTGCCGGCGGCCGTGCTGCTCCTCGTAGGGCGGGCGCGGTCGGCGGTGGGCTCGTTCCTGCGCGCCGCGCTCGGTGAGGCCCGCTCGGTGCACACCCGTCCGGCGCGGGTGCTGGCGCTGTGGGGCGGTTCGCTGGCGTTCCCGGTGCTGCAGGCGGCCGGGCTGGCCGCGGTGGGGCGGGCGCTGGGGCTGCCGGTGCCCCCGGCGCACATGGCCGTCGCGTACCTGGCGGCCACGGTGGCGGTCGCGCTGGTGCCGACGCCGGGCGGGATCGGCTCGGTGGAGGCGGCGCTGACCGTGGCGCTGGTGGCGGCGGGCGGCCCGGTGGCGCCGGTCACGGCCGTCGTCCTCGCCTACCGCGTCATCACGGTGTGGCTGCCCCTGCTGCCGGGGGCGCTGACCCTGGGGGCGCTGGTGCGGCTGAAGGTGATCTGAGCCCGTACGCTCGGGCTGTCACGGACGCACACACGTTCGGGGGGACGGCATCAGGGGGGATCATGACGGCACGCGACGCGGTGCCCGGGCTGGCCGGCAACCCGTCGGCGCCGGCCGAGGTGCTGCTGCGGCTGCTCGGTCTGGAGTACGACTGGACGGTCGTGACCCGGCTGACCTGGCGCCGCTCGGTACCGGACGAGGTGGCCGAGGCCATGCTCTCCCACCCCGACCGCAGGGTGCGGTCGGCGCTCGCGGAGAGCGCGAACGCCGACCCGGAGCTGCGGGCCAGGCTGCTGGACGGTCCGGAGTCCGACGCCGTCCTGGTCGCCGTCGGACCCCGTCCCTTCGGCACGACGGCGCCGCCGCTGCCGGACGCGGCGTACGCGCGGCTGCTCCGCCACGACAGGGCCGTCGTGCGGTACGAGACGGTCGACGCGCCGTCCACGCCCGCCCATGTGGTGGCGCCCCTGGCGACGCACGAGGACCCCTTCTTCCGGCTGGCGGCCTGCCGCCGCTTCTGGGGCGAACTGTCGCCCCGGGTCCGCGAGGCGCTCCTGGACGATCCGCATCCGCAGGTCCGCACCACGGCCGCGCTCCAGGTGATGGAGGGGGACGGGGAGCGCACCGCCTGGCTGGTCGAGTCGGGGGCGGCCGGCGTCCGGCTCGGGGACGTCCTCGCCCACGGCAGGCTGGAGCGTTCCCTGGCCGAGCGGCTGCTGGCCGAGGGCACCCTCCTGCCCCGACTCGTCGGCAACCCCTCCTTCCCCGCCGACCTCGCGGCCCGTCTCGCCGGCCACGAGGACCCCGCCGTCCGTCTCGCGGTCTCCGCCCGCCCGGAGCTCACCGAGCGGGAGCGGGCGGCGATCGACTGGACCGTGGGGGCCGAGGACCGGCTGGAGACCCTGCTGTGGGTCTGGTGGGCCCGGGACGACGAGGAGGCGCTGCGCCGTTGTGCGCGCTCGGCGCACCCGTGGCTGCGGCGCAGCGCCGCGGTGTGCCCGGGGCTGCCCGACGACTGCGTGGAACTCCTCGCGGACGACGAGGACTTCGCCGTGCGGCTGCTGCTCGCCGAGCGACATCCGAAGGCGCCGCCGGAGCTGCTGCTCGACCTGTACCTGCACGGCACGCACCGGGCCGTCGGCATGCTGACCACCCGGCCGGGTTTCCCCTCGGCCGGGCTCGCGGCCCGGTTCGCCGGCTCGCCGCGGGCCGAGGAGCGCGTCCTGGCCCTGCGTGATCCCGGGGCGACGCCCGCCCTCGTGGAACGGCTGAGCCGGGACGCCGCGGCGCGGGTGCGCTCGGCGGCGGCCGCCGATCCGCGCCTGCCGGTGCCCCGGCTGCTGGAGCTGCTCGAGGATCGCGAGGTCGGCAGTTCGGCGGCGGCCAACCCGGCGCTGCCGGCCGCCGCGATGTCGGCCCTGCTGGACCGGGCCGGTGTCCCCCGCCGAGCGGCGCGCCGCCCGGCCGAGGACCGACCCTCCGCAGGTCGCCCGGTACGAACCGCCGTTCCGGATACGGCAGGATGAGCGGTCGCGTCCGTGTGCGTGCGGGCGCGCTGGCACTTCCCGGAATCTTCGAGCAGGTGACAACGTGACGAGACTTCACATCCGGCCGTCGGCGGCCCCGTTTGCCGCGGATCGTCTTCCCGGAGGTGACCGGTGAACCGCGCACTGACCCTGGACGACGTCGTCCTCGCCGGGATCGCCCTGGTTACCGGACTGTTGGTGGCGTTCCTGTCGCGGACGCTGCTGCGCTGGCTGGCCAAGCACGCCAAGCGCACCCGCTGGAACGGCGACGACGTCATCGTGAACGCACTGCGCTCGGTGGTGCCGTGGGCGGCGATCGCGGGCGGCACGGCGGCCGCGGCGGCGCTGTTGCCGCTGAACCGGGCGGTCCAGCACACCGTCAACCAGAGCCTGACGGTGCTGCTGATCTTCGTGGCGACACTGTCGGCGGCCCGGGTGGTCGCCGGACTGGTACAGACCGTCACCCACTCCCGCTCGGGTGTCGCCGGGTCCGCCACGATCTTCGTCAACATCACCCGGGTCCTGGTCCTGGCCATCGGCTTCCTGGTGGCGTTGCAGAGCCTGGGCATCTCCATAGCGCCGATGCTCACCGCGCTGGGCGTGGGCGGTCTGGCCGTCGCGCTGGCCCTCCAGGACACCCTCGCCAACCTCTTCGCGGGCATCCACATCCTCGCGTCCAAGACCGTCCAGCCCGGCGACTACATCAAGCTGAGCAGCGGCGAGGAGGGTTACGTCGAGGACATCAACTGGCGCCAGACGACGGTCCGCAACCTCTCCAACAACCTGGTCGTCATCCCCAACGGGCAGCTCGCCAAGACGAACATGACCAACTTCATGCGTCCCGAGCAGCAGTTGACGATCATGGTGCAGGTCGGGGTGGCCTACGACAGCGACCTGGAGCACGTCGAGCGGGTGACGACGGAGGTCGTCACCGAGGTGATGACGGAGATCACCGGCGCGGTCCCCGACCACGAGCCGGCGGTGCGCTTCCACACCTTCGGCGACTCCCGGATCGGGTTCACCGTGATCCTCGGGGTGGGCGAGTTCAGCGACCAGTACCGGATCAAGCACGAGTTCATCAAGCGCCTGCACCGCCGCTACCTCGACGAGGGCATCCGCATCCCGGCGCCGACGCGGACGGTGGCGTTGCAGCAGGGCGCGGTGGTCATCCCGCAGCAGCGCACGGCCGGCGACGTCCTGCGGGACGGACCGGCCGCCCTGCACGACTGACGGTTCGGGGCGTCGCGGAGTCGCCCTGTCCCCCGCCCGGCCGGGCGGGCGGGGGCGGGGCCGGTGGACGTCGCCGCTCCCGGAGGCCGGGGGTCTCGCGGGGCGGGGGTCGCGTGGGCGGCAGGTGCGGCGGTCAGGTTCGTGGCAGTGCCGAGCGGGGGGACCGCGGGGGCCGTCACTCCGGTGCGATCCCAGGGTCGGTTTCCGGTCGGTTTCAGGTCGGCTTTCGCCCGGCGGCCGGAGGGTCGGACCGGGCACGGGGGCAGGGGGCGCCCC
This sequence comes from Streptomyces sp. NPDC030143, assembly GCF_055573695.1. NCBI lineage: Bacteria > Bacillati > Actinomycetota > Actinomycetes > Kitasatosporales > Streptomycetaceae > Streptomyces > Streptomyces sp. NPDC030143. The sequence continues at coordinate 44,921 of NZ_JBVIAY010000005.1, read as the reverse complement.
GTCGCGTGGCGCCGCGCTGAGCTCTGCGGCGCACGGTGGGCGCCGTATCGCACTGCGGGTGCCGTATCGCACTGCGGGCGCTGTGGGAGTTGTGGGCGCTCGCCGGCCCCGACCACCGGATCGAACGGTCCGGTGGCCCCGGAGGCGGATGTTCCGCGCCCGCCCTGCACGTCTGTGCGATCCGCTGTCGAGTCGGGGTCCGTCACGAGATATCTTGATGTCGAGCAATGTTGCAGACGTGGAGCGGAGCACCCGGTGACTGACTCGACCATCATCTACACGCACACTGACGAGGCCCCGGCCCTGGCGACGTATTCCTTCCTGCCGGTGGTCCGGGCGTACGCCTCGCAGGCCGGTGTCTCCGTGGAGACCCGGGACATCTCGCTGGCCGGGCGCATCATCGCGGTGTTCCCGGAGTACCTCACCGAGGACCAGCGCATCCCGGACGCGCTGAGCGAGCTCGGCGAGCTGGCCAAGACGCCCGCCGCGAACATCATCAAGCTGCCGAACATCTCGGCGTCGATCCCGCAGCTCAAGGCCGCGATCGCCGAGCTGCAGGCGCAGGGCTACGCGCTGCCGAACTACCCGGACGACCCGAAGACCGACGAGGAGCGGGAGATCCAGGCCCGCTACGACAAGGTCAAGGGCTCCGCCGTGAACCCGGTCCTGCGCGAGGGCAACTCCGACCGCCGCGCCCCCGCGTCGGTGAAGAACTACGCCAAGACCCACCCGCACCGCATGGGCGCCTGGTCGGCCGACTCCAAGACCGACGTGGCGACCATGGGGCAGAACGACTTCCGCTCCACCGAGAAGTCCGTCGTGATCTCCGAGGCCGGCGCGCTGAGGATCGAGCTGGTCGCCGAGGACGGTTCCACCACGGTCCTGCGCGAGTCGGTACCGGTCCTCGAGGGCGAGGTCGTCGACGCGTCCGTGCTGCACGTGGCCGCCCTGCGCGAGTTCCTCACCGCGCAGATCGCCAAGGCCAAGGCCGAGGGCGTGCTGTTCTCGGTGCACCTCAAGGCCACCATGATGAAGGTCTCCGACCCGATCATCTTCGGTCACGTGGTGCGCGCCTTCTTCCCGAAGACGTTCGAGCGGTACGGCGCGACGCTCGCGGCCGCCGGCCTGTCCCCGAACGACGGTCTGGGCGGCATCCTCAAGGGCCTGGAGTCCCTGCCCGAGGGCGAGGCGATCAAGGCCTCCTTCGACGCCGAGCTCGCCGAGGGTCCGGCCCTGGCGATGGTCGACTCGGACAAGGGCATCACCAACCTGCACGTGCCGTCCGACGTCATCGTCGACGCCTCGATGCCGGCCATGATCCGCACCTCCGGCCACATGTGGGGCCCGGACGGCCAGGAGGCCGACACCCTCGCGGTGCTGCCGGACTCCTCCTACTCCGGCGTCTACCGGGCCGTGATCGAGGACTGCAAGGCCAACGGCGCCTACGACCCGTCGACCATGGGTTCCGTGCCGAACGTCGGCCTGATGGCGCAGAAGGCCGAGGAGTACGGCTCCCACGACAAGACCTTCGAGGTCAAGGCCGCCGGGACGGTCCGCCTGGTCGACCAGGCCGGCACCGTGCTCATCGAGCAGGAGGTCGCCGAGGGCGACATCTTCCGCGCCTGCCAGACCAAGGACGCGCCGATCAAGGACTGGGTGAAGCTGGCCGTCACCCGCGCCCGCGCCACCGGCGACCCGGCCGTCTTCTGGCTGGACGAGACCCGCGCCCACGACGCCAACCTGATCGCCAAGGTCAACGCGTACCTGCCGGAGCACGACACCGAGGGCCTGGACATCCGCATCCTCGCCCCGGTCGAGGCGACCAAGCTGTCGGTGGAGCGCATCCGCCGCGGCGAGAACACCATCTCGGTCACCGGCAACGTGCTGCGCGACTACCTGACCGACCTGTTCCCGATCCTGGAGCTGGGCACCAGCGCCAAGATGCTGTCGGTCGTCCCGCTGATGGCGGGCGGCGGCCTGTTCGAGACGGGCGCCGGCGGCTCCGCGCCGAAGCACGTCCAGCAGCTGGTCAAGGAGAACTACCTGCGCTGGGACTCCCTCGGTGAGTTCTTCGCGCTCGTCCCCTCCTTCGAGCAGTGCGCCGAGGCCACGGGCAACACCCGCGCCAAGGTCCTCGCCGACACCCTCGACCGCGCCACGGCGACCTTCCTCAACGAGGACAAGTCCCCGACCCGTCGCGTCGGCGGCATCGACAACCGCGGAAGCCACTTCTACCTGTCCCTGTACTGGGCGCAGGAGCTGGCCGCGCAGACCGAGGACGCCGACCTGGCCAAGGCCTTCGGCCCGCTCGCGGAGACCCTCGCCGCGAACGAGCGGAAGATCGTCGACGAGCTGATCGCCGTCCAGGGCAAGCCGGCCGACATCGGCGGCTACTACCAGCCCGACCCGGCCAAGGCCGCCACGGTCATGCGCCCGTCGGCCACCTGGAACGAGGCTCTGGCCACCCTGAGCTGACCCCGGAGGCCCACTGGCCGGCCCCGCCGGCCCACGGGTCCTCGCTCCCCCTCCGCCCCGCCCGGCGCGCACCGGCCGGGGCGGAGCTGTCCGCGTCCCCACCCGAGGAGCTGCCGCATGCCCGTCGCCGCGCCGTCCTTCTCCCTCCTGGCCGGAGCCGCCGCCTCGCCGGTGGTGCTGCACGTGCCGCACTCCGCACGGGAGATACCCGCTGCCGTGCGGGCGGGCATCGTGCTGGACGACGGGGCACTGGAACGGGAGCTGGACCACATCACCGACGCGCACACCGCGGAGATCGCCGAGGCAGCCGCGGAGTCGGCGGGAGTGACGCCGTGGCGGTTCGTCAACCTGCTGTCGCGGCTGGTCGTGGACCCGGAGCGGTTCCCGGACGAGCGGGAGGAGATGCTCGCGGTGGGGATGGGCGCCGTCTACACGCGGACCACGCACCGGGAGGCGCTGCGGGCCGCGGACGTCGACCCCGAGCCGCTGGTGGCGCGCTACTTCCGGCCGTACGCGCGCGCCATGGCCGACGCCGTGGCCGAGCGGCTGGCGGTCGCAGGACGGGCCGTGATCGTCGACGTGCACTCCTACCCCACCGCACGGCTGCCCTACGAGCTGCACGGCGAGGGGCCCCGGCCGGCGGTGTGCCTGGGCACCGACGCCTTCCACACGCCGCCCGAGCTGCTCGACGCCGCGCGCGAGGCGTTCGCGGACATCGGGGAGACGGGACGGGACAGCCCGTTCGGCGGGACGTACGTCCCGCTGGAGTACCACGGGAGGGACCCGCGCGTGTCCGCGCTGATGGTGGAGATCCGGCGGGACACCTACATGAGCGAGCCGGGCGGCCCCGCCGGGGCGGGCCTGCCCCGGCTCGGCGCGGCGCTGGCGCGGCTCGTGGACGCCGTCTCCGGCTGACGCCCGGGACGGCTCAGGCGCGCAGCCACTCCGTCACGACCACCTCGCCGCCGGCGCGCAGGCGCAGCGCGAAGGGTCCGGCGGGCGGGGCGTCGCCGGCGAAGCGGCCCAGGGCGTCGGCGATGAGCGTGGTGCCCGCCCGGGGGCCGTCGAGGACCTCGATCGACGCGGCCTGCGGCGGCAGCAGCTGCCCCATCAGCCCCTGGGTGGTCACCTCGACGTCGACGGTGAGCCCGCCGCCGTGGAAGGTGAGCATCCGCGGCACGTCCACCGCGCCCCTGACCGGGATGGCGTCGACGAGCGAGTCGAAGGTCAGCTCGGCGATCCTCGCGTCGAGGTCGTGCAGCGCGTACGCCTCGACGGCGAGCTGCCGCAGCCCGGCCGGCACCGGGTCCAGGATGGCCGCGGCCCCGCGCAGCTCCTCCTCCAGGCTGCCGTGGTCGAACTCCTCGTCGTGGAAGGCGTTCCCGTCGGGATACCCGTCGTCCGCGCCGTTGCCGTCGAGGCCGTCCTCGTCGTAGGCGCCGTCGTGGTCGTCCATGGCGTTCACAGTGCTCCCCGTGCGTCGAGTCGGGCCCGCAGGCGGCGCAGGCATCGCTGGCGCATCGGTCCGATGCTGCCCACCGCGATGCCCAGGGCGGCCGACACCTCCTGGTAACTGGGCGGCGGCGAGGAGATCAGCACCCGCAGCAGCTGCCGGCAGCGCTCACCGAGCGCCTCGAACTCCTGCCAGAGGTGGCGGACGCGCTCGCTCTGCGCGGCCGCCTCCTCCGAGTCCAGCACCGACTGCTCCGGCGTACGGTCCTCGCTGACGCGGTCGAGCAGCTGCGGATCGTCCGTGGGGGTGAGCCGGCGCAGGCTCTTGATGACTTTCAGGCACTCGTTGCGCGCGGTGCTCGCCAGCCAGGATCCCGCCTTGTCGGGCTCACGGATCCGGCCGAGGTGCTGGGCGAAGCGGAACCACACCGTCTGGTACACCTCGTGCCCGTCGGCCTCGGAGAGCCGGTGCGCGCGCACGACGGACCACACCAGCGGGCTCAGCCCTTCGACCAGCGCCTTCCAGGCCGCCGTGTCACCGTCGACGGCGGACCGGACGAGCACGCCGACTTCACTACGGTCCACGGTCCCACCCCTCGTGTACGGCATGTCATCGTACGCCGTGGCGGGTGCGGCTCCGGACCTCACGGGCGGCCTCACGCCGAAGGGGCGAACCGGTCGACCGGGACCGGACGCCAGGTCGGCGGCAGCAGGGCCGGCACGTGGTGGCCGCGCACCTCGGCGAGCTCGGCGTCGTCGGCGAGGAGTCGGCGGGCGGCGGCGCGCGGGTCGCGCTCCCCGAGCGCCGTCATGCGGGCGGCGACCAGACCGGCGACGAGGGGCGTCGCGAAGGAGGTGCCGCTCCAGGAGGCGAGCCCCTCGAACATCACCTGGTCCGGCTTGCCCGCGCCGGACACCCGCGCCTCGGTCAGCACCCCGGTGTGGCGCGGCGACCGGCAGGTGCAGGGGTAGGTGAAACCGTAGCGGCAGTCGTCGTAGGTGGAGTGCTGGTAGACGTACGGGACGGGGGTGTCGAAGCCGGTGAGGGCGCTGGTGAGGCGCTCGCCGGGGGCGAAGACCCGCACCCAGGGGCCGTGGTTGCTGAAGCAGGCGCCGAACTCGCCGTCCCCGCGCAGCGCCCCGACCGACAGGACGGCGTCGGCGTACTCGGGCTGGGCGGCGTAGGCGGCGGGCCAGAAGGGCATCGCGCTCGCGTTGTTGCCGGCGGCGGCGACCAACAGGGTGTGCCGGGCGCTCAGTTCCTCCATGAACGCGGCCACGCCGAGCAGTCCGTCGACGCGGCCGTTGGAGGTGCCCGCGGACAGGCTGATGATGTCGGGCCAGCCGTCCTGCTCGACCGCCTCGAAGAGCTTGTCGCCGAAGTCGTACTCCATGATGGCGCCCGCGTCGTTGAGGGTCCCCCGGACGGTGACGTCGGTGTTGGGGGCGACGGCGGCGACGAGTCCGGCGATGAACGTGCCGTGGCCGACGTACTGCCGCAGGACGCCCCGGTCGTCGGTCTCCTCGGTCTGCGTGTCGCCGTCGGTGTGGGCGAGCGGCGGGTAGGAGCGGTAGTCGTGGGTCAGTCCGGTGTCGATGACGAGGACGCCCACCGCGTCGGCGTCGTGGGGCGCGTCGGCGGCCGACGGGTTGGGCTGCTCGCTGCGCGGGGCCGGCACGGGCTCGTCGCCGGGGCAGGCGTTGACGGCGATGTGCACCACGTGGTTGCGGCTGACCAGCCGGCGGCCGGCGCGCTCCTCGGCGCCGCGCAGGGCGCGCAGGGCACCCGCGACCGTGCGGTCGGCGCCGGGCTCCCCCTGCCCGGGATCGCCGACCCGGATGCGGGTGATGCCGGAGCGGTTGGTCTGCGGGCCCGCCCGGCGCACATGGTCCGGGACCAGGCCCTCGGTGGCGGTGAAGTGACTGCGGACGGTGTCCTCGACGACCCGGGCCTCCTCGCCGTCGCGGGCGAGGACGACGCCCTTCTCGTAGATGAACTCGGCGGAGTCGTCCGGGCCCATGGCCAGCGGGATGTCGGGCAGCGCGCGTCGGATGTGGTCGAACTGCTCGTGGAATCGCTGTGGTGGTGCCATGGCGTGTCCTCCCCTGAGACCGTCGGTCGTCAGTCAGAGCCGCGAGACCGTCGTCTGATACAGGTGGTGCGACGAGCGGGACGGGTGGCGCGGTTGCGTCCACCCGCCCGCCGCGTGCGCAGCCGGGCGGGCACCCCCGTCGACGTCGCGCGCCGTCTCTCGACGTCACGCGCTGCTGCGCCGTGGCGTCACCTCGCCCGGCCTCGCCCCACCTCGGGACGACGTCGCCCCGCCCCGGGATGACGTCGCCTCCCTCGGCGGGGCGTCGCCACGCGTTGACGCGACGTCCGACAAAAGCGACGTGATCCGGTTCCGGCTCTGTGTGCCGTGCAACCGGGCCACTACCATCCGTGGGGTGACCGCGGGAAACGACACGGTTCTCGAACTGCTGCCGATGGTGTTCGCCGCCCCCAACGACGCGCTGGCGCGGGCGGAGGAGCTGCTCGACACCGATCCGACGCCGTTGCACGCCTCCGTCGCCCACCAGGTGATCGGCATCTGGCAGCGGGACTGGGGTGACATGCGCCTGGCCCTGGACCATCTGCGCCGGGCCCGCGAGTTCGCCGCGCGCGCCGACTCCGCCGAGCGGGAGGCGGACGTCCTCGCCACGCTCGGGGTGGCGCTGGTGCACGCGGGCCGCACCCGGCAGGGCCTGGCCGCCTTCGAGCGGGGCGTCGAGCGCGGCACGGGCCACACCCGCGCGCGCGTGCTGTACCGGCGGGCCTACTCCTGGTGGGTGCTGGGACACCATCGCGAGGCGCTGGAGGACGTGCGCAGGGCGATACCGGTGCTGCGGCAGGCCGAGGACGTCATCTGGACGGCCCGGGCCCTCACCCTGCGGGCCACCGTGCACCTGGCGCTCGGCGCGGTGGACCGCGCGGAGGCGGACTTCACGGCGGCCGAGGCGCTGTGGGACACCACCGGGCAGGAGCACGACAAGGCGGACGCGGTGGAGAGCCGGGGGCTGGCCGCGTTCCGCTCGGGGGACGTCCCGGCGGCGCTGCGCCTGCTGGACGAGGCCGAGGAGCGCTACGCCAAGCTGGGCACGCCCACCTTCATGCTGAACATCCGGCGCTGCGAGGTGCTGATGGCGGCCGGGCTGGCGCCGGAGGCGCTGGCCGAGGCGGACGCGGCGACCGGCGTGCTGGACGGGATCGGCGGACAGTCGACCCGTAAGGCGGAGCTGCTGCTGGCCGCTGCGAAGGCCGCCCGGCTGGCGGGCGACGCGGGGACCGCGATCGCGCGGGCGGCCGTGGCGGTGCGGCTCTTCGCCGGGCAGCGGCGTACCTGGTGGGAGGCGCACGCCCAACTGGTGCTGATCGAGGCGCGGGTGGCCGCCGGGCGCGGTTCGGGGCGGCTGGTCGCCGACGCCGTCCGGGTCGCGGAGCGGCTGTCGGCGTTCGAGGCGCCCGCCGCGCCCGAGGCGTGGCTGCTGGCCGGGCGGATCGCGCTGGACCTGGACTGGACGACGGACGCCGAACGCTACCTGGCGGTCGCCGCCCGCAGTCGGCGCAGCGGGCCGCCGCTGGCCCGGATGACGGGCTGGGCGGCGCAGGCGTTGTGGGCGCGGGCCACCGGGTCGGGGCGCGGGGTGCTGGAGGCCTGCCGGCGCGGCCTGGACGTCCTCGACGACCACCGGACGACGCTCGGGGCCTCGGAGCTGCGGGCCCGGGCCACCGCGCAGGGCGCCGAACTCGCCGCGCTGGCACAGCAGGTCAGCCTGGAGCGGGGCGGCCCGCGGCAGTTGCTGGTGTGGAGCGAACGCTGGCGGGCCACGGTGCTGTCGGCGCCGCCGACCCGGCCGCCGGCGGACCCGGCGCTGCTGAGCGGGCTGACGGCGTTCCGGGAGATCGCGGCGCGTGCCGAGGGCGCGCGACGGGACGGCCGGCCGGTGCCGGCCCTGGAGCGCGAGCAGCGCCGTCTGGAGCGGGAGATCCGTTCCCGCACGCTGCACATCCGCGGGGACGCGCCCGGCGACGGTCACCGCTTCGACGTGGGCCGGCTGCTGGAGCGGCTCGGCGAGGGGCGGCTGGTGGAACTGGCCGTCCTGGACGGGCGGGTGCAGGTGCTGCTGTGCGGGGGCGGGCGGGTGCGGCGCTTCACGGGCGGTCCGCTCGACGAGGCCGAGCGGGAGGCCGAGCACGTGCAGGCCGCGCTGCGGCGGCTCGCCCACCCCAGGGCGGAGGGCCGGCTGCCGGTGGTGGAGGCCATGGGGCGGCGTCTGGAGGAGTTGCTCCTGGGCGGCGCGGCCGGCCAGTTGGGCTCCGGTCCGGTGGTCGTCGTGCCGCCGGCCCGGCTGCACCGCGTGCCCTGGGCGCTGCTTCCGTCGCTGCGCGATCGGGTGCTCAGCGTGTCGCCGTCGGCGAGCAGTTGGCTGCGCGCCCGGGAGACCGAGCCGCCGCCGGGCGGCCGGCACGTGCTGGTGCGGGGGCCGGACCTGGCGACCGGCGGCGCGGAGGTGCCGGACGTGGCGGGCCGCTACGGCAGTGCGACGGTGCTGGAGCAGGCGGACGCGCGGGTGCCGCGGGTGCTGGAGGAGCTGGACGGGGCCGCCCTCGCCCATATCGCCGCGCACGGCACCTTCCGCGCCGACAGCCCGATGTTCTCGTCCCTGCTGATGGCTGACGGCCCGCTGATCGTCCACGACTTCGAGCGTCTCGCCCGCAGCCCCTACCGGATCATCCTCTCCAGCTGCGACACGGCGCGGCTCGCCTCGGTCGGCGCCGACGAGCTCCTCGGCCTGGTCACGGCGTTGCTGCCGCTGGGCACGGCGGGAGTGGTGGCGAGCAGCGCGCCGGTCAACGACGAGGCGGTGGTCGCGCTGATGCTGGCCCTGCACAAGGGCGTCAGCGCCGGCCTGTCGCTGGCGGAGGCCCTGCGCGACGCGCGGACCGCGCTGCCGGGAGACGCCCCGCACCAGGCGACGGGATGGGCGTTCACCGCCTTCGGGCCTGCGTGAACACCCGTGCCGGTCAGGCGGGCCGGGCGGCGGGCGGCTCCGTCAGCCACGGCAGGGCGCCCCGGTGGCTCGTGCCCAGGCGGGTGTAGGCGCCGTAGAGGTGGTTGCCGACCGTGCGGACGGACAGGGTGAGCCGCTCGGCGATCTGACGGTTGCTCAGTCCGGCCGCCGCCAGGGTGACGATCTGCCGTTGCCGGGCGGTGAGTTCGCCCAGGGCGAGACCGGACAGGGCCGGGGTGCGGGCGTCGGGGCAGCGGCGGGCCAGGGCGGCGGCGCGGGTGCGGGCGGTGCGGGCCGCGCCGGCGTCGCGGTGGGCGCCCACCGCCTGGGCGTACGCCTCCGCGGCGAACAGCAGGAAGCCGCGTTCCTCCAGTTCGGCGGCGACCCGGTCCAGGGTGGGTCCGTCGCCGCGGGCGAGCGCGTCGGCGTGCCGGGCGAAGACGGCCGCGGGCAGCGGCAGCCGGGCGGCCCTCTCGGGGGCGCCGAGGCGTACGGCGTCGTAGGCGGCGTACGGGTCGGCCGGGTCGAGGGCCGCCAGGGCGGTGTCGAGGTGACCCCGGGCGGCGGCGGACCAGGGGGTGGCCGGTGTCGTGACGTGCGGTGGGGGCGTCTGCCCGGACTGGGCGGCGGCCAGCGCGAGTTCGCGGTGGCAGGCGCGGTCGTGCGGGGCGTTCGCGAGGCCCTCGCGCGCCCAGGCCGCCGCCTCCCGCAGTGCTCCCCGCAGCCGGACGAACCGGGCGCGGACGGCCGCGTAGCCGGGCGGGACCGCGAGGCCCTCGGCGACCAGCCACTCCCCCACCGGTGCGGGCGTCGGGCGGACGTCGGCCCGGTCGATGCGGCGGACCAGCGCGGCCGCCTCCGCGTCGAGGGCCGGCCCGTGCGGCGCCCGTGTGCCGGTGAGCCGGCGTGCCCGCAGCCGGCCCGCCGCGGCGCGCAGCACCGGGCCGTGCAGGGGGTGCGCGAGACGGACGGTGGTGCCGTCGTCGGCGTGGACCAGACCGTCCGCCTCCAGGCGTTCGAGGATCCGCAGGTCCAGGTCGTCGACGGGGAGCGGCAGCGGCTCGGCGAAGGCGAGGCGGTCGAGGGTCTCGCGTTCGTCGGGGCAGGGCCGGGCGAGGACGGACGCCGTCCGGTCCCGCAGGGCCGCGGTGACCGGGACCGGACCGCGCCAGGTCCACTCGCCGCTGTCGGGGGCCCGGGTGAGCAGGTGTCGGGCGCGCAGCGCGTCCAGCAGGTCGCGCAGGAGGCGCAGGTCGCCCCCGGACAGGCGGTGCAGACGGTCGGCGGTGAGGGGCTCCGGTGGGCCGCCGGCGACGGCGGTGAGGAGCCGGACCGTCTCCTCGCGGGACAGCGGCTCGAGGGCGAGGCGGGGCAGGAGGTCCCCCGTCCACAGGCGGGTCACGGCGCCGGGTGCGGGCGTGCCGTCGGCGGCGAGCACCAGCAGCCGGGTGCGGCCCTGCACGGCCAGGTGGTGGACCAGGGCGGCGGAGGCGTCGTCGAGCAGGTGCGCGTCGTCGACCAGCAGCAGCCGTACGCCGGTCATGAGGTGGACCGCGCGGTGCAGGGTGACGTCCTCGGGCAGCAGGTGGGCGAACGGGACGCCTTGGGTCTCCGGGGTGCCGGCGACCCGGGCGCAGTCCGTGCCGCGCACCGCCTCCGCGGCCAGGCGGGTGCGGCCGCAGCCCGCCGGACCCGTCACCACGAGACCGGGCCGGCCGGCCGCCGACGCCCGGCGGACCAGGTCGAGCTCCTCGTCGCGGCCGGTGAACGGCCAGGGCAGGGAGCGGGGTGGCTGGAGGATCCGGGCGTCGCGCAACGATTCCGCCCCGTCGACCGGCCCGTCGGTCCGCACACCGGTCCTCGCCTCGATCGGCGCATCGGTCGTCCTGCCGACCGGCACATCGGTCGTCCTGCCGACCGGCACATCGGTCGTCCTGCCGATCGGCACATCGGTCGTCCTGCCGACCGCCGCGGCGGCCGTCACGCCGGCCGCCGCATCGGTGGCCACACGCGTCCTCGCATCGGCCGTCACACCGGTCGCCGCATCGGCCGTCACACCCGTCCTCGCATCGGTCGTCACATCAGAGGGAGTCGGTGTACTCAGGTCTGATACAGGGCGACTTGAGTAGGGCCCGACTCAGGCCCCGGGACGGTGTCGCGGGGCAGCCTGGAGTCCATGACGGCCCGTTACTGCTCGCTCGCGCAGCAGCCGGCCCCCGTGTTCGCCCCGGGGCTGGCCGCCGAGCGGCTGGGCGCGCTCATGAGCGGACGCCGGATGTGGGTCAACGGCACGGTGCTGCACTACTACCTGTTCGACGGCGAGGCCGACGGATCGGTGATCCCCCTGCCGGGCTCCGGCGGGACCCGGTGGGTGTCGTGGGCCGGCTCGCAGGAGCAGCGGGACGTGGTGCGCGACTGCTTCCGCGAGTGGCGGGACCTCGGCATCGGGATCACGTTCACCGAGGTCGCCGACCGTTCGGAGGCCGAGCTGCGCATCGGCTTCCAGCAGGGCGACGGGTCCTGGTCGGCGGTGGGCCGTGACGCGCTGCGGGCCGGTCGGAACGAGCGCACCATGAACCTCGGCTGGGACCTGACCGTGCCCGGGGAGCGTGCGACGGCCCTGCACGAGATCGGGCACTCGCTCGGCATGCAGCACGAGCACCAGAGCCCGTTCGCCGGGATCCACTGGGACGACGAGGCGGTGTACGCCGATCTGGCGGGCCCTCCGAACTTCTGGAGCCGGGACCGCACGTACTTCAACATCCTGCGCAAGCTCGACCCGGCCGAGGTCAACGGGTCGGTGTGGGACCCGCAGTCCGTCATGGAGTACCCGTTCCCGGCGGGGCTGATCCTGGAGCCGGAGCAGTTCCGCGGGGGCGTGCACCCGCCGGGGACGCTGTCGCCGATGGACAAGGAGTTCGTGCTGCGCTGGTACCCGCCCCCGGCCGCGTCCCGGCCGCCGGCGCTGGTGCCGTTCCGGTCGGCGCCGCTGGCGCTGGGGCCGGGGGAGCAGGCCGACTTCACCGTCGAACCGCCGGAGACGCGCCGGTACACGCTGGGCACCTTCGGGGCGGGCGACTCGGTCGTGGTGGTCTTCGAGGAGCGGGACGGCGAACCCCGCTTCCTCGCCGGCCACGACGACGGGGGCGCTCCGCACAACGCCACCATCACCGCACGGCTCGTCAAGGGCCGCCGCTACGTCGTCCGCGTCCGCCTGTACTCGGGCTGGGGCTCGGGCGAGACGGCGGTCATGTGCTGGTGAGGTGAGGGCACGGGCCGCACGGGCCCTCACGGACCGCAGTCCGGCGCCGGGGGACGGGCCGGGGAACGCCACCCGCTCGGGGGAGGGGTGGCGCTCCCCGGTCCCACGGGCCACCGCCCCGCGCCAACCCGGTCGATCGTGGGTGATCGCCGGGGACGTCACGGCGTCCCGGCGAGGGGTCGGCGGTTGAGGGGTCCTTGCAGATGAGCGCCTGGTCAGGCCGTGTGGCCCGGTGCCGTGCATCGCAAGGCGCCGGGCCACGCGGCTCGGGCATCGTGCAAGGACCCCTGAGGCCGCGAGTCGACGCGGGTGCCCGGACGGTGTCGACGGTGGTCCGGTGCGGGACCGGGTCAGGGGCGTCCGAGCTGCGGCCGGGTGCCCGGGGCGGGGGTGCAGTGGGCGGCCCAATCCAGAATCCGGACGGCTGCTCCGGCGGCCTCCAGACCCAGACAGCGGGCGTGGTGGCGGCGGTCGATGCCGTCGAGGTCGAGGTGGGGGCCGAACGCCGGGTGGGCGGTGAGGCGACGGGCGTGGGCCCACAGCGCCGGATGGCCGGCGACGCGGTGCACGGCGGCTGCGTCGAGGTGGTGGCGGTGCACGGTGTCGAGCTGCACCAGCGCTACCCACAACGCGACGTCCGCGGCGGTGAGCTGATCCCCCATCAGGAACGGTTCCGCCCGGAGGCCGCGGTCCAGCACCCCGAGCGCGGTGAGCAGGACGTCGAGGGCGGCCGCGCGTTCCGCCGCGTCGGCCCCGGCCGTCCCCGCACGCTGTGCCGCCTCCGCGATGCCCTGGACGCACATCCGCTCGACGGCCTCGATCCGGGACTCGGCGCCGCGCGGGTACAGCGCGGGCCGGCCGCCGCCGAAGTGCCGGGCGAGGTCGCGGGCGATGTCGGGGCCGTGGGTGGAGACGATGCGCCCCGACCAGTCGTCGCTGAGCACCGGCCCGAGGGCGGGTCCGGTGTAGCGGTGGGCGCTGGCGTCGTAGAGCGGACGCAGTGCCGTGTGGCCGCCGTCCGGACGGTCCGGGACGGCGGGCAGGACGGTCACCGGGCAGACCCGTTCCAGGCCGAGCAGGCTGTGGGTGACGGCGATGCGCAGCCCGTCGGGGTCGGCGGGCGACAGGTGGAGGCGGTAGCGGCGCGGCACGGCGTAGTGGCCGCTGCGCGCGTCGCGGCCGATCCGGCCCCGGAAGGCGGGTGCGGGGCGGACGGACGGGTGGGCGGCCGACGGTGTGACGGACATGACTCTCCCCGGGGCGGTGCGCGGACGGACGCGCGGCGGACGCGACGTCGGACGGCAGGCGTGGCTCATCCGCGCGCCGGGCGGGGCTGCCGGTGGGACACCGCCAGCGCGATCCGCCCGCACGGGGACGGCCGTTCAGCCGCGCGGGCGGATCGCGCTGGCGACGCGCAGCAGATCGATGTGGCGGCGGGAGGTGAGGAGCGGCGGCGACCACACCGTGCCGCTCGCGCGGCTGGTGACCGGCTCAAGGCGCCCCATGTTTCCCTACCCGTTCACTAGGATTCCCGCCACCGAGTGTCGATGGGCCTCATTGCGTCGTCAAGGGGGTGTCCACCAGGTGAGTACGGGCCCCGGTCGTCGGCTCCCGGTGTCCCGTCGTCACCTCAGGAGCGGGGCTTGCCCGCCGCGGCGAACGCGTCGGCGGCGGCGAGGTTGAAGTCGCCGTGGTCGCTGCCGAGCCCCTGCGCGACCAGCGCCGCCGCGGCGCTGCCCAGCACGGCGGCGTCGCTCGGTGTCCGGCCGAGGGCGACGCCGCGCAGATAGCCCGCCGAGAAGGCGTCGCCGCAGCCGGTGGTGTCGACCACGTCGACCACGAAGGCGGGAACCGGTTCCGCGCCCTCCGAGGTCACCACGAGGGCGCCGTCCCCGCCACGGGTGACCGCGACGACGCCCGCACCGGCGGCGAGGAGCTTGCGGGCACCCCTGAGCAGGTCGTCCTCGCCGGTGAAGCCGAGGACCTGGTCCTCGTTGGGCAGCAGGTGGTCCACGTAGGGCAGTGCCGCCTCGATCTGCTCGAAGCTGCCGAGGGCGCCGGGGGCGAGGAGGTCGACGGAGGTGACCGTGCCGTGGTCCTTCGCGTGCGCGAGGATGCGCGCGGCGACGTCGACGCCGATCAGCTCGGGTCCGCCGAGGTGCAGGTGGGTGGCCTCGGCGACGGCGTCCCAGGGGACGTCGTCGGGGCCGTAGGTGATGTTGGCGCCGAGCAGGTGCAGGGAGGGCCGGTCGCCGTTGGGGCGGATGGGCAGGACGCTCGCGGAGGTGGCGGTGTCGGTGCGGCGCACGAGCAACTCGGTGTCGACCCCGGCCCGTTGCAGGAGCTGGAGGAGCAGGTCGCCGGTCGGGTCGGAGCCGACGGCGCCCGCACTGCGGACGGACGCGCCGAGCTTGGCGAGGGTGAGCGCGGTGCCGCCGGCCGTCCCGGCGGCGGTCATCCGGATGTCGTCCACCAGGGTCGCGCCCTGCCCCTCCGGTATGGCCTCCACCGGCCGCACCAGCACGTCCAGGACGTGCACACCCATCGTGACGACCTTCATCGGGTTCCCTCCTGCGGGGGCGTTACGGGGTGGGTGGTGCCGTAGCCGCGGGCGAGTGCCGCCTCGACGACCGCGAGCTGCTGCCGTTCGTCGAGCGCCCGGGGGCGGCCCATGGCGGCGGCCCGCTGGTAGACGCCGCAGGCCCATTCGAGCAGCAGCGCGTGTTCGACGGCCTGGTCGAGGGTGGCGGCCCGGGTCACCGCGCCGTGGTTCGCCATCAGCGCGGCGCTGCGCCCCTCGAGTGCGGTGAGCACGGACTCGGCGAGCCCGGGTGTGCCGAAGGTGGCGTAGGGAGCCACCCGGACCGTGCCGCCCAGGGCGAGCAACTGGTAGTGGATGCAGGGAAGTTCGTCCAGCACGCAGGAGACCGCGGTGGCCATCGGCGCGTGGGTGTGGACGACGGCTCCCGCGCCGTGGCGGCGATGGACGCCCAGGTGCAGTTCCAGTTCGGAGGTCGGCCGGAGGTCGCCCGCCACCACCCCGCCGTCCGCCAGGTCGACGACGGTGACCTGGTCGGCGGTCAGTCGGGCGAGGACCGCTCCGGTCGCCGTGACGGCGACCCGCTCCCCCACGCACACGCTGACGTTCCCGGCCGTTCCGATGAGGAGGCCCTCGGCCCCCAGGCGCCGGCACGCGTCCGCCACGGCGGCGCGCTCCTGACCCAGCGCGGAGCTTGAGTCGGTCATGGGCTGGAAGGTAGCGTAAAGGTGAAACAAAGTCACGTTCATGTTCGGAGGACGTTCTTGGGCCGGTCGACCGCGGATCCGGGCCGCACTCCCCTGCGCCGCACCCCGCGCCAGGCACGCAGCAGGGCGCGGCTGGCGTCGGTCCTGGAAGCGGCCGAGCGGGTGCTGGTCGCCGAGGGCGTCGAGGCGCTCACGACGACCCGGGTCGCCGCCGAGGCGCAGGTGTCGGTGGGCTCGCTGTACCAGTACCTGCCGGACCGCGACGCGATCATCGACGCCCTCGCCGCGGGCTGCTTCGCGCGGCTGGAGGCCGCGATGGACGACCTGGTGCGGGCGGCGGCCGCCGAGCACTGGGAGGACCCCGTCGGCGTCCTCCTCGACGCGTTCGCCGGCATCTACCGCACCGACCACGGCTTCCGTGCGCTGTGGTTCGGCAGCGGGCTGACCGAGCGGACCCGGGCCGCCGACCGCGAGCACAAGCGCCGGATGGCCGACGGCGTCCGCCGCGTGCTGCTCGCCCTCGACGCCGCCCACGACGGCGAGCCCCTCGCCCGCGCCTGCCACGCCGCGGTCCTGGCCGCCGACGCCCTCGCCCAGGAGGCGTTCCGCCGGGACGCGCAGGGTGACGTGGAACTGCTGGGGGAGGCGAAGGTGATGTTGCGGGGGTACCTGGCGGAGGTGGTGGGGCGGCCCCCGGGGCGGTGACCCGGGGGGCCCGGCGTCGAGGGGCCCGCATCGACACCGGGCACGACAGAGGGTCCCGGCCCACCGTGGTGAGCCGGGACCCTCGAGTGGCGGACACCCGCCCTGCTGTCGGGACGACAGGATTTGAACCTGCGACCCCTTGACCCCCAGTCAAGTGCGCTACCAAGCTGCGCCACGTCCCGTCACGCCCGCCCCGGTGAAACCGTGGGAACGCGGAGGTAAACCCTACCGTACGAGCGCCGGTGCCGTGCCGGGCGGCGGGCCGGGGCGCGGGCGCCCGCGGGCCCGCACGGGGGCGGTGGAGCGGCGGACCCGCAACCCGACGGGCACGTCGGAGGGCCGGCGGCAGGGGCCGGACCCTCGACGGCGGCGGCGAGGAGGCCGCCGGGCGGCGGAGCCGGTGAGGGGGCCGACGCGCGGGCAGCGACGGCGGAACTCCGGCCGTGGCCCCGACGCACTCCTGCCGGTCCGGCCGCGGCCCCGGAGCCGGTCCTGCCGGCCCGGTCGGCCGGACCACGTGGTCAAGCCGGTCCACGACCTCCCGAAGACCGGGCTCGACCACGCAGTCACGTCAGTTCTCGCGGCGGGTGCGCCCCCGTCGAGCCCCTGTCCGCGTCGTGGCCGGGGCGGAGCCCCCGCGCCGTCGCGGCGGTGGCCCGAGGGCGCCGGCGGCGCCCGGAGACTCCTGTGGCGCGCACTTTCCCGGTCACTCCGGGGCCGGCCCCGCGGCATTCACCCGCCGTCCGCGCGAGGCCGGAAATACGGTGTCCCCTTTTCGGACATGCGGTCCGAAGGAACTCATTTCCATCGGCTTTCCGTCGGCCGTGCGCGGGTCGACTCGACCCGCCGCGAGAGGCCCGCGGACGGCCCGGGACTGCGATTGACCCGATTTCCTACACCCTGGCCATGTCTCGGCCGCTGACCGAATCGATACGGCCGCTGACCGGGGGTCCGTTCAAACGTTGACCAGTGAGTAACAACGGCACTACCTTTCAACGCGCTTCGAACAAGTGCTTTGTCGGCGTTCCGGGGTGAACCCTGCCCGCCGGAATCCGGTGTGCGGCCTCTGCAGTCCTTCACTGTCCCGAACCCCACCGTGCAGTTTCACCCTTGATTCGGAGAATCATGACGTCCGCTGTGCGTTCCGAGGACCTGATCATCGGCATCTCCCCTCTCGGTGAACCGGACGCCGGGCTCGCTCTGGCGGTCGGCCGGGCCGGCGGGCTGGGGGTACTCGACCTCGGCGACGGCGACCGAAGATCGCGCGAGGCGCTGGCCCGGTTGCGACGCGCGGCCCCGGGCGCCTTCGGGGTACGGGTCGGCCCGGGCTGCCGCCTCGACCCGGCCGGTATGCACCCGGACGGTCCTCACACGGTCGTCCTCGCCGCCGACGCGCCCTGGAGGGTCACCGAGATCGCCGCGCGCCACCGCGTGCTGGTGGAGGTCACCGACGCGGCGGGCGCGCGGGAGGCGGCCCGCGCGGGGGCGCACGGACTGATCGCGCGGGGCGGCGAGTGCGGTGGCCGGATCGGCGAGCTGAGCACCTTCGTACTGCTCCAACAACTGCTGTCCGCGCCCGACCTGGGGCTTCCGGTGTGGGCGTGCGGCGGCATCGGACCGCGGACGGCCGCCGCGGCGGTGGCCGGCGGGGCGGCCGGGGTCGTGGTGGACGTTCAGCTCGCGCTGCTGGCCGAGTCTGCGCTGCCGGAGACGACGGCCGCCGCGCTGCGGTCCCTGGACGGCTCGGAGACGGTCGTCCTGGGCGGCCACCGGGTCCTGATGCGCCGCGGCCCCGACGCCCCGCGGATGCCGGCCGGCGCGGACCCCGAGGCGGTGGCCGCCGCGCTCGGCGAGCGCGCCCCCGGCGCCCGGCTGCTGCCGGTGGGCCAGGACGGCTTCCTCGCCGCCCGGTTCGCCGACCGCTGGGGGGACGTACGGCGGACGGTGCGGGCGTTGCGGGACGCGGTGCGGGACGCCGTGGGCGACGGCCGGGCCGGGCGGGCACTGCGGGACGGTTCGGCGATGAGCCGGGCGCTCGGGACACGGCTGCCGGTGGCCCAGGGGCCGATGACGCGGGTCAGCGACGGGGCCGCGTTCGCGGCGGCGGTCGCCGCGGACGGGGCGCTGCCGTTCCTGGCCCTGGCCCTGGCCGACGGCCGGCGCACGAGGGAGATGCTGGCCGACACCAGGGACGCGGCGGCGGGCCGGCCCTGGGGCGTGGGCGTGCTGGGCTTCGCGCCGGAGGACGTCCGGGCCGCCCAACTGGAGGCCGTACGGGAGATGCGGCCGACGCACGCGATCATCGCGGGCGGACGGCCGTCCCAGGCGCGGGCGCTGGAGCGGGACGGCATCCGCACCTTCCTGCACGTGCCCTCGCCGGGGCTGCTGCGGCAGTTCCTCCAGGCCGGGGCGCGCCGGTTCGTGTTCGAGGGCTCCGAGTGCGGCGGGCACGTCGGGCCGCGCGCGAGCTTTCCACTGTGGGAGGCCCAACTCGACGTGATCGAGGACGAGTTGTCCGACTCCGACATCGGTGACATCGAGGTGTTCTTCGCGGGCGGCGTGCACGACGAGCGGTCGGCGGCGATGGTCGCCGCGCTCGCCGCCCCGCTGACCGCGCGCGGCGCGGCGGTCGGCGTGCTGATGGGCACCGCGTACCTGTTCACCGAGGAGGCGGTGGCGCACGGCGCGGTCCGGCCGCTCTTCCAGCGGCAGGTCCTGGCCGCCGAGCGCACCACCCTGCTGGAGTCGGCGCCCGGTCACGCCACCCGCTGCGTGCCGAGCCCGTTCGCGGCCGGCTACCGCGAGGAGGAGGCCCGGCTGCGGGCGGCGGGCGTGCCCGACCGCCGGATCTGGGAGGAGCTGGAGCGCCTCAACGTCGGACGGCTGCGCATCGCGAGCAAGGGCGTGACCCGGGAGGCCGACGGCACGCTCGCCCCCGTCGACGAGCGACGCCAGCTCGCCGAGGGGATGTTCATGGCCGGCGAGGTGGCCGTGCTGCGCGCCGCCACGACGACGGTCGCCGCGCTGCACACGTCCGTGACGACGGGCGCCGCCGACTTCCTGGCCCGGCGGTCCGCCGAACTCGGCCCCGGCACGACGCGGACGCGTCCGGAGGCGCCCGCACCGCTCGACATCGCCGTCGTCGGCATGGCCTGCATGTTCCCCGAGGCCCCCGACCTGGCCACGTTCTGGGCGAACGTCGTCGGCGGCGTCGACGCGGTCGGCGAGGTCCCGGCCGACCGCTGGGACCCGGCCGTCCACCACGGCACCTCCACCGCGTCGAAGTGGGGCGGCTTCCTGCCCCGCATCCCCTTCGACCCGCTGCGCTACGGCATCCCGCCCGCCTCCCTGGGCTCCGTCGAGCCGGTCCAGCTGCTGTCCCTGGAAGCGGCCCGGCGGGCCCTGGAGGACGCCGGGTACGGCGACGGGGGGCGGGAGTTCGACCGCTCCCGCACCTCCGTGGTGTTCGGCGCGGAGGCCGGCAGCGACCTGTCCAACGCGGCCACGCTACGGGCCGTGCTGCCCGCCTACTACGGGAAGGTCCCGAGCGGTCTGGAGGACCAGCTCCCGCAGCTCACCGAGGACTCCTTCCCCGGCATGCTCGCCAACGTCATCTCCGGCCGGATCGCCAACCGCCTGGACCTCGGCGGCGCCAACTACACGGTGGACGCCGCCTGCGCCTCCTCGCTGGCCGCGGTCGACGTGGCCTGCAAGGAACTGCTCGCCGGCACCAGTGACGTCGTGCTGTGCGGCGGCGCCGACCTGCACAACGGCATCAACGACTACGTCCTCTTCTCGTCCGTGCACGCCCTGTCCCCCACCGGCCGCTCCCGGGCCTTCGACAGCGCGGCGGACGGCATCGCCCTGGGCGAGGGTGTCGCCTGCCTCGTCCTGAAGCGGCTCGCGGACGCCGAGCGCGACGGCGACCGGATCTACGGCGTCGTCAAAGGGCTCGGATCCTCCAGCGACGGCCGCTCCCTCGGTCTGACCGCGCCCCGGCCCGAGGGGCAGCGGGCGGCGCTGGAGCGGGCCTACCGCAACGCGCGCGTCTCCCCGGCCGACGTCGGCCTGGTCGAGGCGCACGGCACCGGCACGGTGGTCGGCGACCGCACCGAACTCGCCGTCCTCGGCGAGGTGTTCAGCGCCGCCGGGGCCCGGCCCGGCAGTTGTGCGATCGGCTCGGTGAAGTCGCAGATCGGCCACACCAAGTGCGCCGCCGGCCTCGCCGGGATGATCAAGACGCTGCTGGCGCTGCACACCGGTGTCCGGCCGCCCACCCTGCACGTGACGGCCCCCAACGCGGCCTGGGACGCCGACAGCAGCCCGTTCGCCTTCCACACCGAGGCCCGCCCCTGGGCGACCCCCGCGCCCCGACGCCTCGCCGGGGTCAGCGCGTTCGGCTTCGGCGGCACCAACTTCCACGTCGTGCTCGCCGCCCACGGCGACGGCGTCCCGCCGGTGCGGTCGGTCGACGCCTGGCCGGCCGAGCTGTTCCTCTTCCGCGGCCGGGACGAGGCCACCGCCCACCGCGCCGCCCGGGACCTGCTGACGGCCGCCGACGCGCCGGACCGGCCGTGGCGGCTGCGCGACCTGGCGCTGAGCGCGGCCCGCCGGTCGGACGCGAGCGGCGATCCGGTGCGCCTCGCGCTGGTGGCGCGGGACGTGGACGACCTCGTCGCGCAACTGCGGCACGTGCTCGACGCGGCGCCCGACCCCGGGCACGGGATCCACCGGCCCGCTCCGGACGGCCCCGGCGGCCGGGTCGCCTTCCTCTTCCCCGGTCAGGGCAGTCAGCGCACCGGCATGCTCGCCGAGCTGTTCGTCGCCCTCCCCGAACTGCGCCCCTACCTGGAACTGGGGCGGGCGCACGCGGACACGCTGTTCCCGCCCGCCGCGTTCGACGACGACACGCGCGAACGGCAGCAGGCGGCGCTGACCGACACACGGGTGGCGCAGCCGGCCCTCGGCATCGCCGGACTCGCCGCCCACGCCGTGCTCACCGCCGCCGGGATACGGCCGGACATGGCCGCCGGGCACAGCTACGGCGAGCTGGTCGCCCTCTGCGCGGCCGGCGCCCTCACCCCCGAGACGCTGCTGGAGCTGAGCGCGGAGCGGGCGACGGCGATCCTGGAGGCCGCCGGCTCCGCCGGACGGGACCCGGGAAGCATGGCCGCCGTCACCGCGGGCGCCCAGGACGTCGCCGACGCCCTGAAGGCGGCCGGGCTCGCGGACTCCGTCGTCGTCGCCAACCGCAACGCGCCGCAGCAGACGGTGGTCTCCGGTCCGGCCGACGCCGTCGCCGAGGCGGTACGGCGGTTGCGCGCGGCGGGCCTGGGCGCCCGGCGCATCCCGGTGGCCTGCGCCTTCCACAGCCCGCTGGTCGCCGGGGCCGGCGACCGGTTCGCGCGGGCGCTCGCGGCCCACCCCGTGCACCCGCCCGAGTTCCCGGTGTGGGCCAACCGCACGGCCGCCCCGTACGCCGCGGACCCAGGCGCGGTCCGGGCGGAGCTCGCCGCGCAGATCGGCGCGCCGGTCGCCTTCGTCGAGCAGATCGAGGCGATGCACGCGGCGGGGGCCCGGATCTTCGTCGAGGCCGGGCCCGGCTCGGTGCTGACCCGGCTGGTCGGGCAGATCCTCGGCGACCGGCCGCACACCACGGTGGCCTGCGAGCCGCGTCCCGGTGCCGGCCTGCGCGGCTGGCTCGACGCCCTGGCCCGGCTCGCCGTGGCGGGACTGCCGGTGCGCACCGGGTGGCTGCTGCGCGGCCGGGACGCCGTCGACGCCGTGCGCGCCCCGGCGCCGAAGCGGCCGGGCTGGACGGTGGACGGGCAGCTCGTCCGCACCGCCGCCGGCGCCCTGCTCCCCGGTGCGCTCGCACCGGCCCGACGTGTCGTGGAACCCCAGGAGACGACTGTGACGACCAACCCCCCGCACGGCGTCCCGTCCGACCGGGACGCGCTCATCTCCGAATTCCTGCGCACCAGCCGGGAGATGATCGCCGCCCAACGCGACGTCCTGCTCACCTACTTCGGATCCGCGCCGGGGGCGACGGCCGCGCCGCCGCCCGTCCTCGTGCAGGCGCCCGAGGCCGTGACCCGGCCCGTACCGGCGGCGGAGGTCCGGCCCGCGCCGGCCGTGGGGCCCCGGCCCGCCGCGGACGCCGTCGAGCCGGCGGCAAAGCCCGAACCGGTCACCGACGTACGGCAGTTGGTCCTGGAGATCATCAGTGAGCGCACCGGCTACCCGGTCGACATGATCGAGCCCGACCTCGACCTGGAGGCGGACCTCAGCATCGACTCCATCAAACGCGCCGAGATCGCCGGGGAGCTGGCCCGAAGGCTGGGCGCGGGCGGGACGGACCTGACCGCGACGGACGACGCCGCGCTGGAGGAGCTGACGAAGGCCCGCACGGCGGCGGCGGTGACCGACTGGCTGACGGCACGGCTGAACGAGCCGTCGACGGCCGGGACCGCCGCCGGCGCCTCCCGGTCCACCGCCGCCGGGGGCTCCGACCCGGCCGACGAGGCGGTGGCCGGTGAGCCGCCCCGCCGGCACGTCCTGAAGCCCGTCCTGCTCGACGCCCGGGACGGGGCCGCCGACCCCTCGGCCGTGCTCGCCGGAACCCGTTGGGCGGTCCTCGGGGACGGCCCGGACGTCGCCGCCCGGCTCGGCTCCTCGGGCGCCGACGTCCTCGTCCGCGACCGCGCCCATCTGCTGACGGACGCGGACGGGCCGCTGGACGGCGTGGTGTACCTCGGTGCGATCGGCCCGGCCGGCGGCCCCGGCGCGGACGACGACACGCCGGTCCTGCCGGACGCGTTCCCCCTCCTGAAGGCGGCCCTGGAGCGGGGCCCCCGGTGGCTGCTGGCCGTCCGGGCCGCCGACGGGGAGACGCCCGAGTGCCGGTCGGCAGGGCTGCGCGGTCTCTTCCGCACCGTGGCGCGCGAGTACCCGGAGACGGTGGCACGGCTCGTCGAGCTCGCCGACGCCGCGCCGGCCGCCGTGGCGGACGCCGTGGTCGCGGAGGCCGCCGCGCCGGACCGGACGCCGGTCGTGCTCCGCACGGCGGCCGGACGGCACGGCTTCGACCTCGTGGAGGCGCCGCTCGGCGCCCTCGGCGCGACGGGGGCCGGCCCGGCCGGGGACGGGGCCGCCGAGGCCACCGCACTGGGCCTGGACCGGGAGTCGGTGGTGGTGCTGGCGGGCGGGGCGCGGGGCATCACCGCGCAGTTCGCCGCCGCCCTCGCGGGCGCCGCCCGCTGCCGCCTGGAACTGCTCGGCCGGACGCCCGCGCCCGACGGTCCCGAGGACGCGGAGACGTCCGCCGCGCACACGCCGGCCGAGCTGCGCGCCGTGCTCGCCGCTCGCGGCGGCTCGACACCGGCCGAGATCAACCGCGCCGTCGACCTCCTGCTGGCGCAGCGCGAGATCAGGGCGACGCTGGCGGAGCTCACCGCGCTCGGCAGCCGGGTGCGCTACCGCTCCGTCGACTTCCGCGAGCCCGACGCGGTGCTCCAGGCGGTGAAGGAGATCCACGCCGAGCACGGCCGGCTCGACGGTGTGGTCCACGCGGCCGGCGTGATCGAGGACCGGCTGGTCGCGGAGAAGACACCCGAGTCCTTCCAGCGGGTCTACGCCACGAAGGCCACCGGAGCGCACGCCCTGCTCAGGGCGGTGGAGGAGCTGCCGGCCGCGCCCGCGTTCACGGTGCTGTTCGGCAGCATCGCTGCCGTCCTCGGCAACCGGGGCCAGGCGGACTACGCGGCGGCCAACGACGCCCTGGAGACCCTCGGCGCGGCCTACGCCGCCCGGACCGGGCACCGCGCGCTGACCGTGCACTGGGGACCGTGGGCGCCCGCCGCCGGGCACGCGGGCATGGTCGGGGCGGAGCTGGCCCGCGCGTACGCCCGGCGCGGCGTCCGGCTGATCGACCCCGAGGAGGGCACGGCGGCTCTGATGAGGGAGCTGGCCTGGGGCGAGGAGTCCGCGACCGCCGTCGTCTACACCGCCTCGGGCTGGTGACGCCGGAGGTGACCGGTCGTCACCTCCCGGTGGCGATCGTGGGGATGGCGGTGCTGCTGCCCGGCGCCGCCGGCCTGGACGCGTACTGGCGCAACCTGCGCGACGGCGTGGACGCGATCGGTGACGTCCCGGACGGACGCTGGGACGCCGCCTACTACCGTCCCGGCACCGCCTCCGGCCCGGCCGTCGCCGACCGGGTGTACTGCCGGCGCGGCGGGTTCGTGGACGCTCTCGCCGAGGTGGACGTCACCCGGTTCGGGATCATGCCGCACTCCGTGGCCGGCACCGAGCCCGACCAGCTGATCGCGCTGCACGTGGCCGCCGCCGCGCTCGACGACGCGGGCGGCGTCGACCGTGTCGGCGACCGGGGGCGCGTCGGCGTCGTCCTCGGCCGCGGCGGCTACCTCACGCCCGGTCTGGTCCGGCTCGACCAGCGGGTGCGCACCGCGGGTCAACTCGTGCGCACGCTGGGCGAGTTGCTGCCGGAGCTGACCGCCGGACAACTCGACCGGGTGCGGGAGGCGTTCACCGAGCGGCTCGGCCCGGACAGCCCCGAGCAGGCGATCGGCCTGGTGCCGAACCTGGCCGCGTCGCGGATCGCCAACCGGCTCGATCTGCGCGGTCCGGCGTACACCGTGGACGCCGCCTGCGCCTCGTCGCTGGTCGCCGTGGACCAGGCGGTGGGGGAACTCGCCTCGGGGCGCTGCGACGTGATGCTCGCCGGAGGCGTCCACCACTGCCACGACATCACCCTCTGGAGCGTCTTCTCCCAGCTGCGGGCGCTCTCCCCCACCGAGCGCATCCGCCCCTTCCACCGGGACGCCGACGGCATCCTCGTCGGCGAGGGCACGGGCGTGGTCGTCCTCAAGCGGCTGGCCGACGCCGAGCGCGACGGCGACCGGGTCTACGCCGTGATCCGGGGCAGCGGCGTGACGAGCGACGGCCGTGCGGCGGGGCTGGTCAACCCCGACCCGGGGGGCCAGGCGCAGGCCGTGCGGCAGGCGTGGCGGGCGGCCGGCCTCGATCCGGCCGCGCCCGGCTCGCTCGGGCTGCTGGAGGCCCACGGCACCGCCACGCCGGCCGGGGACGGAGCCGAACTGGCCACGCTCGCCGAGGTGTTCGGGCCGGGCGCGGGGGAGGCGGTGCTCGGTTCGGTGAAGTCGATGATCGGGCACACCATGCCCGCCGCCGGGGTCGCCGGTCTGGTCAAGGCCGCGCTCGCCGTGCACCACGCCACGCTGCTGCCGACTCTGCACTGCGACGACCCGCACCCCGCGCTGGCGCGCACCCGCTTCCGCCCCCTGGAGAAGGCGGAGCCCTGGGAGACCACCCCCGGGCAGCCGGTGCGACGGGCGGCGGTCAACGCGTTCGGGTTCGGCGGGATCAACGCGCACGTGGTCCTGGAACAGGCGCCCGGAGCTCCGATGACGGCGGCCGCCCCGCCCGCCCGGCCGACGGAACCCGGGCCCGGCGTCCCGATGACCACCACCCCCACCACCCGGCCGACGGAACCCGGACCCCGCGCCTCAGTCGCCACCGCCCCCGCCACCGGGCCGACCACACCCCTGCCCGGCACCTCGACGGCCACCACCCCCGCCGCCCGGGTGGCGGAGCCCGAACGCGTCCTGCTGCTCGCCGCCGGCTCCCCCGACCGCCTCGCCGCGCTCCTCGACGCGGACGACGCCGCCGTGCGGGCCGCCGGTCTCGACGCCGGCCGGCCGCACCCGGACGCGGGACCGGTCCGGCTCGGCGTCGTCGACCCGTCGGCGAAGCAGCTCGCCCTGGCCCGTCGCGCGGTCGCCCGAGGGCGCGCCTGGCACGGCCGCGGCGACGTGTGGTTCCGGCCGCACCCCCTGCTCGGCGCCGGGCACGGACGGCTGGCGTTCCTCTTCCCCGGCCTGGAGGGCGACTTCACGCCCCGCGTGGACGACGTCGCCGCCCACTTCGGGCTGCCCGTCCCCGCTCTCCCGCGGGAGGGCACCGACGACGTCGGCCGGCACGGTCTCGGTGTCGTCGCCGTCGGCCGGCTCCTCGACGCGGCGTTGCGCCGCTGCGGGATCGTGCCGGACGCGGTCGCCGGGCACAGCGTGGGCGAGTGGACGGCGATGGCGGCGGGCGGGCTGTACGACGGGGGCCAGGTCGACGCGTTCATGGCGGACTTCGACCCGGACGCGGTGGCGGTGCCGGGCCTCGCCTTCGGGGCGATCGGCGCGCCCGCCGAGCGGATCCTCACCGCGCTGCGCGACGAGGGCTGGGCCGGGGCGGGTCTGGTGCTCTCCCACGACAACGCGCCCGGCCAGTCGATGGTGTGCGGCCCGGGGACGGCGGTCGAGGACTTCGTCAGGGCCTTCCGCTCCCGGGGGGTGCTCGGCCAGGTGCTGCCGTTCCGGTCGGGGTTCCACACGCCGATGCTGGAACCCCACCTGGGGCCGATCAAGGAGGCCGCCGGCCGTTTCCGGCTGCACGCCCCGCACACCCCCGTCTGGTCGGGGACGACCGCCGCGCCCTTCCCCGAAAGCGATGCCGCCGTGCGGGAGTTGTTCGTCCGGCATTTGCTGGAGCCCGTGCGGTTCCGGCAGTTGGCCGAGGCGCTGTACGCGGCAGGCCACCGGGTGTACGTCCAGGTCGGCCCCGGCCGGCTCGGCTCCCTCGTCGGTGACACCCTGAGCGGCCGGGACCATCTGGTCGTCGCCGCCAACTCGCCCCACCGCGCCGGCCTCGCCCAGTTGCGGCGGGTGGCCACCGCACTGTGGGCGGCGGGGGCGGCGGTGGCTCCGGCGCTCTGTGCGCCCGGCCGGGACGCGCGCCGACGGCCGCCGGTGCGGCTGGACCTGGGCGGCTCGCTCGTCTCCCTCCCGCCCGGGAGGCTGGCCGAGCTGCGCAGCGCACTGCGCACCGAACCGCGACCGCGTCCGGACGGCGCGCCCGCGTCCCCGGCCGCGCCGGGCGAGCGTTCGCCGTTGGCCGCGCTCA
This sequence comes from Streptomyces sp. NPDC030143, assembly GCF_055573695.1. Lineage (NCBI taxonomy): Bacteria > Bacillati > Actinomycetota > Actinomycetes > Kitasatosporales > Streptomycetaceae > Streptomyces > Streptomyces sp. NPDC030143. Next base: position 17,734 of record NZ_JBVIAY010000005.1, on the reverse strand, counting down.
CCGAAACGTCGCCCGTGGCCGCCGAGTTGAGCGCGCTGCTGCACGAGACGGCGGACACCGCCGCCGCGCTCCTGGCCGCGCGCACCCGGGCCCCGGCCCGGATCGCCCCCCGAACCACCACCGTCCGGGTCTCCCCCGACACCATGCCGTACCTCCTGGACCACTGCTTCTTCCCGCAGCGGCCCGGCTGGCCGGACGTGGCCGACCGGTGGCCGGTGGTTCCGGCGACGACGATCGTGCAGCACCTCGTGGACGCGACCGCCGAGGCCGCCCCGGGCAGCGTGCCGGTCGCCGTGCACGGGGCGCGGTTCGAGGAGTGGCTCACCGCCACCCCCGCCGTGGACGTCCCGGTGACCGTGACGCCCGAGGGCCCGGACCGGGCGGCCGTCTCCTTCGGTCCGCGCGCCCGGGCCGTCGTGGAGGTGGCCGCCGCCCACCCGTCGCCCGCCCCCGCCCCCTGGACCGTCGACCCGGCCGGCGAACGCGCCCCGCGGCACACCGCCGAGCGGCTCTACGCCGAGCGCTGGATGTTCCACGGCCCGGCGTTCCAGGGCGTCACCGAACTGACCGCGATCGGCGACCGGCACGTCCGCGGAGTGATCACCACCCCGTCCGCGCCGGGCGCGCTGCTGGACAACGTCGGCCAGATCCTCGGCTACTGGATCATGGCGACCCGCACCGAGCGGACGGTGGTCTTCCCCGTGGGGATGCGGGAGATGCGCTTCTACGGCCCGCATCCGGGGCCCGGTACCCGGGTGGCGTGCTGCGTGCGGATCACCTCGCTCACCGACACCGCCCTGGAGGCCGACGTCCAGCTGACGGTCGACGGCGCGGTGTGGGCGGAGCTGCGCGGCTGGCAGGACCGCCGCTTCGACAACGACCCGAGGACCCGGCCGGTCGAGCGGTTCCCGGAGCGCAACACGCTGTCGGAGGCGCGGCCGGGCGGCTGGTCGCTGCTGCACGAACGCTGGCCGGACCTGGCCTCCCGGGAACTGATCATGCGCAACTCGCTGGGCGGGGCGGAGCGCGCGCAGTACGCCGGGCACCCCCCGCGCGGGCGCCGCCAGTGGCTGCTCGGACGGATCGCGGTCAAGGACGCCGTACGGCGGTGGCTGTGGGACCACGGCGAGGGGCCGGTCTTCCCCGCGGAGCTGCGCGTGCACAACGACGAGGCGGGCCGCCCGTACGTCACCGGCGTGCACGGCCGGGTGCTGCCGCCGCTGGACGTGTCGCTGGCGCACCGCGCCGAGGCGGGCGTGGCGATCGTCAGGCCGCGCACGCCGGGTCCGGGCCCCGGCATCGACATCGAGGAGGTCGCCGAGCGCGCCCCGCAGACCCTCACGGCCGCCCTCGGCGCGCAGGAGCTGCGGCTGCTGGACGCGCTCGCGCAGGACGGCTCCCGGGCGCTGTGGTTCACACGGTTCTGGGCGGCGAAGGAGGCGGTGGCCAAGGCGGAGGGCACCGGGTTCGACGGCCGGCCGCGGGACTTCACCGTGCTCGACGCGACGGCCGACGGCGCGCGGCTGACCGTCGCGGGCCGCCTGGAACGCGCCTACCCGGTGCACTGCGCGCCGGCCGCCAACCCGCCCGGTCTGGCCCCGCGCGCGTACGTCGTGGCCTGGACCACGGGACCCACCCGAGCGAAGGAGGACGCAGGATGACCCCCCACACCCCCGTCACCGCCGACGAGGAGACCGTCCTCGCCGATCTCACCGACATGCTCGCCCGGCTCCTGGAGGACGAGTACGGCCTCGACGACGTCGAGATCGGCATGCACACCACGTTCCACCGCGACCTGGAGCTGGAGAGCATCGACCTCGTCACCCTCGCCGGGCTGCTCCAGGAGCGGTACGGCGAGCGGGTCAACTTCGCCGAGTTCCTGGCCGGCATGGAGTTCGACGAGATCATCGAGCTGACCGTGGGCCGGCTCGTCGAGTACGTCGTGACCGGTCTGAAGGCCACGGAGGCGAGCTGAGCCATGGCGATGGTCGACACCGGCGCCGTCCGGTTGCACGTGCAGAGAATCGGCCCCCGGGCCGGCCGGCCGGTCACCGGCACCGTGGTGCTGGTGCACGGCCTGCTCACCGACAGCCTGGCCAGCTACTACTTCACCGTCGCCCCGGCGTTCGCGGCGGCCGGTCTCGACGTCGTCATGTACGACCTGCGCGGCCACGGCCGCAGCGCGCGCCCCGCCGGCGGCTACACCCTGGACGACGCCGTCGACGACCTGGAGGCCCTACTCGACCGTCTGGCGGTGACCGGCCCGGTGCACCTGGTCGGCAACTCCTACGGCGGTACGGTCGCCTTCGGCTACGCGGCGCGCCGGCCGGAGCGGGCGGCGAGCGTCACCCTGATCGAGTCCGAACCGGCCACCGCCGCCTGGGCGGTGAAGCTCCGCGGGATCCTGGACCGCGTGGTGACCGAACTGGCGCACCACGAGGCCGACTCGATCGCCTGGATCACCGCGCACCGCGGCCCCCGAACGGCCCGGCTGGCCAGGGGCGCGGCCCGGCTGGCCCGCGAGACCTCCCTCGCCCGGGACATCCCGGCCAGCCGGGTGCTGACGGAGGACCGGATCCGGGAGGTGCGCTGCCCGGTGCTCGGCGTGTACGGCGGTGACTCCGACCTCGCCGAGCTCGCGCCGTGGCTGGAGTCGCTGCTGCCGGACTGCCGGACCGTGGTGGTGCCGGGGCACGAGCACTCGGTGCTGGTGGAGGCGGCCGGGACGGTGGGCGGGCACGTGCTGACGCTGGTGCGGGAGGCCGCGCCGGCGGGGGCCGAGGCACGATGAGCCGCTTCCTGTTCGTCGTACCGCCGTTGACCGGACACATCAACCCGGCCGTCGGGGTCGCCGCCGAACTGGCCGGACGGGGGCACCGGGTGGCGTGGGCGTGTGCCGACGCGGAGCTGGTGGCGCGGCTCGCGGGGGCGGGCGCCGAGGTGTTCGCGTGCGCGGGGGCGCCCCCGGGCAGCCGGCCGCCCGAGCTGCGCGGTCCGGAGGCGCTGAAGTTCCTGTGGGAGCGGTATCTGCTGCCGCTGGCCGAGGCGATGGCGCCGGGGGTGCGGGCGGCCGTCGAGGGGTTCCGGCCGGACGTCGTCGTCGCCGACCAGCAGGCCTTCGCGGGCGCACTGGTCGCGGAGCGGCTCGGCGTGCCGTGGGCGACCTCCGCGACGACGTCGGCCGAGTTCACCGACCCGCTGGCGGGACTGCCCAGGGTCCGGGAGTGGCTCGACGCGCGGCTGGCCGGGCTGCGGGCCGCCGTCGGGGATCCGGCGGCCGACACCGATCCGCGGTTCTCCCCGCACCTCGTCCTCGCCTTCAGCACACCCGAGTTGGCGGGCGCCCGCGCGGACGTCCGCTGGGTGGGGCCCTCGATCACCGCCCGTCCGGTGCCGCCCGGCTTCCCGTGGGAGTGGCTCGACGCGGGGCGGGCCACCGTGCTGGTCACTCTCGGCACCGCGAACACCGATGTCGGCGGGCGCTTCCTCGACGTGTGCCGGACGGCGCTGCGCGAGCGGGCGGACCGCGTGCAGGGGGTGATCGTCGATCCCGGGGGCACCCTCGCGGCCGGGGGCGACGACAAGGACGTCCTGGTGGTGCCGTCCGTGCCGCAGCTCGCCCTGCTCGAACGGGCGGACGCGGTGGTCTGCCACGCCGGCCACAACACGGTGTGCGAGGCGCTGTGGCACGGGGTCCCGCTCGTGGTGGCGCCCATCCGCGACGACCAGCCCGTGGTGGCGGGGCAGGTCGTGGACGCGGGCGCCGGCATGCGGGTGCGCTTCGGCCGGGTCACCGCGCCGAAGCTGGGCGCGGCCCTCGACGCCGTGCTGCACGAACCGGGCTACCGCGCGGCGGCCGACCGGATCCGCACGGCGTTCCGCACGGCCGGCGGCGCACCAGCCGCGGCCGACCGTCTCGACGAGCTGGCCAGGGAGTCGTGATGAGCGACGAGAGCACACGCACCGAGCGGATCGCCGCGCTGCGCCCCGGCTACCTGGCCGACCTGGCCGCCGGCCCGGACCGCTTCTTCGAACCGCGCCGCACCACCTGCCCCTGGTGCGGCTCGGACCGGCTGACCACGCGGCTGCGGACCACCGACCTGCTCCAGCACAAGCCGGGCCGCTTCGTCCTGGACCGCTGCGGGGCCTGCCGGCACACCTTCCAGAACCCCCGGCTCAGCGCGGAGGGCCTGGAGTTCTACTACCGCGACTTCTACGACGGGCTCGGCGAGAAGAGGCTCGGCGACACCTTCGGCGGGCGCACCGGGATGTACCGGGGGCGGGCCGAGTCGATGCTGGCGCACGACCCGGGCCCGAAGACCTGGCTGGACGTCGGTACCGGGCACGGCCACTTCTGTGCGGTGGCGCGGGAGGTGCTGCCCGGGACGGTGTTCGACGGGCTCGACTTCACCGACGGCGTCGAACTCGCCCAGCGCGAGGGCCGCGTGGAGCGCGGCTACCGGGGCGCGTTCTGCGAGCTGGCGTCCGAACTGGCCGGACGGTACGACGTGGTGAGCATGTTCCACTACCTGGAGCACAGCACCGACCCGGACCGCGAGCTGCGGGCCGCCCGGGAGGCGGTACGGCCCGGCGGGCACCTGCTGATCGAGGTGCCCGACCCCGACAGCCGCTACGCCCGGCTGCTCGGGCGCTGGTGGCTGCCCTGGCTCCAGCCGCAGCACCTGCACCTGGTGCCGGTCGCCAACCTGCGGCACCGGCTGGCGGAGCTGGGCTTCACGGTCGTCGCGGAGGAGCACGCCGCACCCCATGACCCGGTGGACCTGCTGGCCGCGGTCTGGCTGGCGCTCGACCACGCGGCGCCGCGCGAGGACGCGCCGTGGCTGGCCGGGCCGCCCGGCCGGCTGCGCCGCACGGCGCGCGGGGCGCTGCTGCTCGCCGGGATCCCCGCGCTGGTCGCGGCCACCCTCCTGGACCGGTTCGCCGTCCGGCCCCTGGCGCACCGGCTGGGGGTGTCCAACGCGTACCGACTCGTGGCGCGGCGCGACTGAGCGCTCGCCGTCGCCGACGGCAGGCGGATCCGCGGCATCCGGCGGCGGATCGCGGCCGGCGCCGTCGTCACCGCCCCCGGTGCCGACACCGCCGAAGAGCCGTTCATGGGTGATCAACGGCTCGGCGGCCGTCGAGGACGGGGACGGGCCCGCCCCCACGGGAGCGGCGACATGGCCGTGCCGCGCGCCGGCGACCGGACGAGGCGGTGTTGGGAGACCCGGCGCGTGCAGGGCGGACGTGATCAGCCTCAGAGCTCCGAACAAAAGGGGAGCCCGGCTCGCGACGCCTGGCACGCACGCTCGCCGCGTTGCCGAGAGCCCCTGGTAGCTCCGCTACGAGGAGCTTCCGGCGCCCTGCGATCGCACGCACCGGACGCCGCGAGCTGACCGGACTTCACTTTTGCTCGGAGCCCTTAGAGCGGCGGCCCCGTCGTCCCCCGCACCTCCAGCGTCGGCGGGGCCAACCGCAGCCGGCCCGGGCCCCCCGGCCGCTCCATCCGGTCCAGGAGGCAGCGGGCCGCGCGGCGGCCGACCTCGTGGCCGGCGGGGTCGACCGTCGTCAGCCACAGGTGGCGCAGCCGGGAGACGCTCGTGTTGTCGTAGCCGACGAGGGAGAGGTCCCGCGGCACGGTGAGGCCGAGTTCCTCGGCCGCCGACAGGACGCCCACGCAGGCGATGTCGTTGACGGCGAAGACGGCGGTGGGGCGGTCGGGGCGGGTCAGCAGCCGGACGGCGGCGCGGTAGCCGCCCTCCTCGGTCATGTCGCAGGGCTCGACCGGAGCGCGGTCGGCCAGGCTGTGCGCCGCCATCGTCGCCTCGAAGCCGCGCCGGCGCAGGGCGCCGACGGCGCCGTACCCCGCGAGGTGCGCGATGTGCCGGTGGCCGAGGGCGACGAGGTGCTCGGTGACCAGACGGGCGCCGCGCTCGTCGTCGTCGGCGACGACGTCCACGCCCGCCGGTACGGGTTCGCGGGCGGCGGCGACGACCACCGGGATGCGGGCGGCGACCGCGTCGAGGGCCGCCGGGTCGGGCAGCGTGCCGACGACGACCAGACCGTCCGCCCCGAGATCCAGGAAGGGCCCGGCGAGGTCGTGTCCGACGCGGCGGTTGAGGCGGGCGTCGGAGAGCAGCATGTGCAGCCCGCTCGCGTGCAGCAGCGAGTTGAGGCCGTCGAGGAGATCGACGTACCAGGGGTTGCGCAGGTCGTCGAGGAGGACGCCGACCGTGCGCGTACGCCGTTCGCTGAGGCTGCGGGCGGCCGCGTTGGGCCGGTAGCCCAGCTCGCGCACCGCCCGCAGCACCGCCTCGCGCTTCTCGGCGCGCACCTGGTCGGAACCGCGCAGCACGAGGGAGACCAGCGATTTCGACACCCCGGCGCGGTCGGCGACGTCACGGATGGTCGGCGGCCTCATGCCCTGGACCGTTCCACGCGGCCGACGGGGTTGTCAAAGGGTTGACACCGCGGGAGAAGCGACCTCAGGGTGGCCTGGACAAGGTATGGACCGGTCCAAAGAGGGGCTGTGGTGGCTGTCATGGCAGATGCGCTCGGTGTCGCCGTCGTCGGGTTCGGCTGGATGGGCCGGGTGCACACCCAGGCGTACGCGCGCGTGCTCCACCATTTCCCGCAGCTGACCGTCCGGCCCGAACTCGTCCTGGTCGCCGAGGAGGTGCCGGGCCGCGCCGAGGAGGCGGCCGCGCGCTACGGCTTCGCGTCGGCGACCCGCGACTGGCGGGAGGTGGCCGCCGACCCGCGCGTGCGGGCGGTCAGCGTCACCGCGCCGAACTTCCTCCACCGCGAGATCGGCGTCGCGATGGCCGAGGCGGGCAAGCACCTGTGGATCGAGAAGCCGGTGGGGCTCACCGCCGACGACGCCCGCGCGGTCGAGCACGCGGTGGCCGAGGCGGGCGTCCAGGGCGCCGTCGGCTTCAACTACCGCAACGCCCCCGCCGTCGAGGCCGCCCGCGAGCTGATCGCCTCCGGCGAGATCGGCGCGGTCACCCATGTCCGCGTCCGGCTCCTCAGCGACTACGCCGCCCATCCCGACGGCGCTCTGACCTGGCGGTACGAACGCGAGCGCGGTGGCAGCGGGGTCCTCGGCGACCTCGCCTCGCACGGCGCCGACCTGGCCCGCTTCCTGCTCGGCGACATCACCTCGCTCGTCGCCGACACCGCCGTCTTCGTCCCCGAGCGCGCCCGACCGTCCGGCGCCACCGCCGGCCACACCCTGGCCACCGGCGGCGACCTCGGCCCGGTCGAGAACGAGGACTACGTCAACTGTCTGCTGCGTTTCGCCTCCGGTGCGCGCGGCGTCCTGGAGGCCTGCCGCGTCTCGGTCGGCGAGCAGAACAACTACGGCTTCGAGGTGCACGGCACCAGGGGGGCCGTCTTCTGGGACTTCCGCCGGATGAACGAACTGGCGGTCAGCCGCGGCACGACGTACCAGGACCAGCCCGTGAGCACCGTGTACGTCGGCCCGGGCGCCGGCGAGTTCGCCGCCTTCCAGCCCGGCTCCGCCAACGCGATGGGCTACGACGACCTCAAGGTGATCGAGGCCTACCGCTTCCTGCGCTCGATCGCCGAGCGCACCCCGTACGGGGCGACGCTCACGGACGCCGTGCACAGCGCGGCCGTCCTGGACGCGATGGCGCGGTCCGCGGCCGGAGGTGACTGGGTGACGGTGGAGGCCTGACGCGCACGGGCACGGCGGCGTGACGCGGTCACCCGGCCGGCGCGCCCGGCCGGGTGGGCCCACCCGGCCGCGGTGGCCGTCGGCAGCGGGAGCAACCGTCGCCCGGCCGCCGTCCCGGATCGCGGCCGTACGCGCCCGAAACCGTCAGCGGACGGGGGTGGGCATGTTGTACGGCGTCACCACCTGGATCGCCGACGGCAGCACCGGGCCCGCGGGCGGCAGTGCGCCGTGCGCCCGCATCACGACGTGGCAGGCCTCGCGCACGTCCTGACGCAGGTCGTGGTGGAGCACGACCGTCAGCCGGTGCTCGCGCAGCAGGCGCGTGTTGTCGTGGTCGAGGTCGTGCGCGACGAACACGGCGCACTCGCGGCCCACGTCGGCGAACGCGCGCAGGGTGGCGATGTTGCCGCCGCCGATGGAGTAGACGGCGCGGATGTCCGGGTCGCGGGCGAGGGCGGCGCGCACCAGGTCGTACTGGGTGGCGTCGAGGCCCTGGCCCTCGGCTGTCTCGACGAGGGCCCGCTCGGGGTGGCGGGCCCGCATGGCGCTGCGGAAGCCCATCTCGCGCTCCTCCTCGTTGCGGAAGAAGCCGCTGCTCAGGCTGGTGAGCACATTGCCGGGCCGCTCGCCGAGCCACTGCCCCATGAGGTAGGCGGCGGTGGCGCCGGCCGCCCGGTTGTCGATGCCGACGTAGCCGAGGCGGGGGGTGGAGGGCAGGTCGGTCACCAGGGTGACCACGGGGATGCCCGCCTCCGCGAGCCGGGCGACCGCCGCCGTGACCTCGGGGACGTCCGGGGCCTTGAGGATGACACCCTGCGAGCCGCGCCGGGCGATCCGGTCCAGGGTCGTGGCCAACTCCTGCACCGGGCCGGTCTCGCGGAAGTGGAACCGCGAGCGCACGACCGCCGGGTGCAGGGCAGGCAGTTCGGCCTCGAGGGCGGCGCGCACGGCGGTGCTGAACCGCTCCGGGGCCTGCATCACGATGTCGACCATGAAGGTACGGCCGATCAGCCGCACCTGGGTGCGCTGCCGGTCGAGGTCGGCGATGGCCCGACGGACCTCCCGCTCGGTGCTCTCCCGGACCCCGCCGCGGCCGTTGAGCACCCGGTCCACGGTGGCCTCGCTCAGGCCCGCCTGGCGTGCGATCTCACGGATCGGGAAGGGGTGGCCCATGCGGAGGCTCCTTGAGGGGTTTTTGATGGATGCCTGCTGGTTGTTCGACGGGTTTGTCCTGACAAGAATGACAGCACTGCGCCTCCCCTGTCACCGAGAGGACGACGATGTCCCTCCGCTCCGCCCACCGCGCCCGGCTGTCCGAGCAGGACTGCGACCTCGTCGCCTTCCGCGCCCTCGTCGAGCGGACCACCGAGCTCGCCGACCACCCGCACGCCACCGCGATCGAACAGGGCGTGCCGGTCTACGACAGCGAGCGCGTCCGCCGCGCCGACGCCCCGGACGCGCTGCGGGCCGAGCTGGTGCGCGTCCTCGCCGACGGTCCCGGCATCGCGGTCTTCAGGGGCGCTTTTCCCGACCCGCGGGTCGTCGACCGGCTCACCCAGGTCTTCGAGGTCCTGATCGCCCGGCAGCGCGCCTCGGGCGCCACCGCGGGCGACCACTTCGCGCGGCCCGGCGCCAACGACCGCGTCTGGAACGCCCTGGAGAAGGCCGCCCTGTACGACGCCGAGGCCTTCGCCGACTACTACGCCAACGACGTCCTCGCCCTGGTCTCGACCGCCTGGCTCGGCCCCGGCTACCAGGTCACCTCGCAGGTCAACGTGGTCCATCCGGGCGGCGCGGCGCAGACCGCGCACCGTGACTACCACCTGGGCTTCCTCTCCAACGAGGCGGCGGCCGCCTACCCCGCGCACGTCCACCGCCTCTCCCCCGTGCTCACGCTCCAGGGGGCGGTGGCCCACTGCGACATGCCCGTCGAGTCCGGCCCGACGATGTACCTGCCGCACTCGCAGACGTACGAGCCGGGGTACCTGGCCTGGCGGCTGCCGGAGTTCCGGGCGTACTTCGAGGAGCGGTACGTGCAGCTGCCCCTGTCCAAGGGCGACGCCGTGTTCTTCAACCCGGCCCTCTTCCACGGCGCCGGCACCAACCGCTCCACCGGCATCCGCCGCACCGCCAACCTGCTCCAGGTGTCGTCGGCGTTCGGCCGGGCGATGGAGACGGTGGACCGGGAGGCGGTGACGAACGCGGTCTACCCGGTGCTGCTGGCGCGGGCCGCCGACGGCGCGGACGAGGCGTGGCTGGAGCGGGTGGTCGCCGCGAGCGCCGAGGGCTACCCCTTCCCCACCAGCCTCGACAGCGATCCGCCGGTGGACGGCCTGGCCCCGCCCTCGCAGGCGGACACCGTACGGCGCGCGCTGCGCGAGGGGTGGGCCCCTCAGGCGCTGCGGGAGGCACTGCGGGCCGGCGCCGAGCGGCGTCAGAGCTGAAAGGACGCGCACATCATGGGACTTCTCGACGACAAGGTCGTGCTGGTCAACGGCGGCAGCCTGGGGGTGGGGGCCGCGGTCGCGCGGGCCGCCGTCCGTGAGGGGGCGGTCGTGGCCGTCAGCGGCCGGCGTCCGGAACCGGGCGAGGCGCTCGTGGCGGAGCTGACCGCGGCCGGCGGCGAGGCGATGTTCGTCCGGGCCGACCTGGCGGACGCCGCGCAGGCGAAGGCGTCCGTCACCCGGGTGGTCGAGGCGTACGGCAGGATCGACGGCCTGGTGAACTCCGCCGGCCTGACGTCCCGGGGCACGCTCCTCGACACCACGCCCGAGTTGTTCGACCAGCATGTCGCGATCAACCTCAGGGCGCCGTTCTTCGCCATGCAGGCGGCGGTCGCGGACATGGTGGACCGGGGCGCGCCCGGCACGGTCGTCAACATCATCACCTCCTCGGCGCACGGCGGGCAGCCCTTCCTCGCCCCGTACGTCGCCGCCAAGGCCGGGCTGGTCGGGCTGACGCGCAACGCGGCGCACGCCCACCGCTTCGACCGGGTCCGGATCAACGGCCTGAACATCGGCTGGACGGCGACCGAGGGCGAGGACGCGACCCAGCGCGCCTTCCACGGCGCCGGCGACGACTGGCGCGAGCAGGCCGCCGCACGGCTGCCGATGGGCAAGCTCGGCCGGCCGGACGAGATCGCCGACTTCGTGGTGTTCCTGCTGTCCGAGCGGTCCGGCGTGGTCACCGGTTCGGTGATCGACTGGGACCAGAACGTGCTCGGCGGGCTCGACTAGTCCCTCCCCTCCCCGCCCCGCCCTCACCTCCCCCCTCCCGTCCTCCTCGTACGATCCTCAAGGAGCTGCACCCCCATGCGCATCGGAATCCTCGGCCTCGGCCGTATCGGCGCCTTCCACGCCGAGACCCTCTCCGGACTCGACGCCGTCGAGTCGCTCGTCGTCGCCGACCCGTTCGCCGAGGCCGCCAAGTCCGCCGCGGAGCGGTTCGGCGCCGAGGTCGCGGACTCCCCCGAGGCGGTGCTGGCCGCCGGGGTGGACGGGGTGGTGATCGCCGCGGCGACGGACGCCCACCCGGGCCTGATCCTCGCGGCCGTGCAGGCGGGCGTGCCGGTCTTCTGCGAGAAGCCGGTCGCCCGCACGATGGCGGAGGGAGTCCGGGTGCTCGAGGCCGTCCGGGGCGGCGACGTGCCGATCCAGATCGGCTACAACCGCCGCTTCGACGCCGGTTTCGTCGCCGCCCGCGCCGCCGTGCGCGCCGGGGAGCTGGGCACGCTGCACACCGTGCGGTCGACGACGCTGGACCCGGCACCGCCGCCGGCCGCGTACGTCGCCGCCTCCGGGGGGATCTTCCGGGACTGCTCGGTGCACGACTTCGACATCATCCGCTGGGTGACCGGCCGCGAGGTGCGCGAGGTGTACGCGGCCGGCGGCAACCGGGGCGCCGACTACATCAGGGAGGCGGGCGACGCCGACACCACGGGGGCGGTCCTCACCCTGGACGACGGCACTCTCGCGGTGGTCTCCAACTCCCGCCACAACGGCCGTGGTTACGACGTCCGCATGGAGATCCACGGCTTCCGGGACTCCGTCGCGGTCGGCCTGGAGGACAGGCTGCCGCTGCGGTCGGTGGAACCCGGGGCGACCTTCCCGTCCGGCACCCCGCACGACTTCTTCATGGACCGCTTCACCGCCGCCTACCGCGCCGAACTGACCGCCTTCACCGAGGTGGTGGCCGGCACCCGGCCCTCGCCCTGCACGATCGAGGACGCGCTGGAGGCGGGCTGGATCGCGGAGGCGTGCACGCTGTCGCTGCACGAGCACCGACCGGTGACGCTCGCGGAGGTGCGCACCGCCTGACCGGGCCGGGGACCATCCGAGGGGAGGCGCTGCGGGCGCCTCCCCTCGTGCTTCTCACAGGCTGTGGCGGACCAGCCACTCGTGAGGATCGTAGGCGTCCCGCGCCGGGTCGGGCGCGGTGGCGGGGTTCTCCTCGACGGTGTCCTCCAGCCGGACCGGCTCCGGCAGCGCCCCGAAGCGGGCCCGCCGCCGGGCCGCCGCCTCCTCGTGCTCATCCTGCTCCTCGTGCTCCTCGTGCTCCTCGTGCTCCTCGTGCTCCTCGTGGATCAACGCGTCCTCCCCCTGTCGCGGGTCTTCCCTCCGGCACCGGTCGGCACCGCCCGCCGGTTCCCCGCCCGGCCCCTCGGCCGGCCGCGCACCCGGGCCGCGTCCGAGGCACGGCGGAGGCCGGCGCGTCGGCGCCGGCCTCCGGGTGCGCCGCGGTGTCGTCCCTGCCGCGGTCGTGGACGGGTGACGGGCTGCCGTCACGCCCCGCAGGAGCGCAGGAACGCGCGGGTCCGTACCGCGATCGGCAGGGGCTTGTCCGGTTCGCAGGGATACATGTCCTGCTCGACGATCGCGAACAGCTCGACGCCGAGCCGCTGCGCCGCGACCAGCACCGGCTCCAGGTCCGGCACTCCGGAGGGCGGTTCGCACATCACACCGCGCCGGACCGCCGGCCCGAACGGCACCCCGTCGGCGACGACCTCGGCGAGGATCTCCGGGTCGACCTGCTTGAGGTGGAGGTAGCCGATGCGCTCGCCGTAGGTCTCGATCAGCTTGACGCTGTCGCCGCCGCAGTAGGCGTAGTGCCCGGTGTCGAGGCAGAGGTTGACCAGGTCGGTGTCGGTGGAGTCCAGGAAGCGTTCGACGTGGTCCTCGGTGTCGATGTGGGTGTCGGCGTGCGGGTGGACGACGATGTCCAGGCCGTAGGTCTCCTTGACCTCGTGCCCGAGGCGTTCCATGCCCTTGGTGAGGTGGGCCCACTGCTCGGCCGTCAGCTCGGGCGGTTCGAGGATCTCGGCGGTCTTGTCGTCACGCCAGAAGGACGGGATGACGACCAGGTGCCGTGCGCCCGTCGCCCGGGTGAGCGCGGCCACCCGGCTGACGTGCGCCCAGGTGTCCTCCCAGACGGACGGGCCGCGGTGCAGGCCCGTGAAGACCGTGCCCGCCGACACCTGCAGACCGCGCCGCGCCACCTCGTCGGTGAGGCGGGCCGGGTCGGTCGGGAGGTAGCCGTACGGGCCGAGTTCGATCCAGGAGTAGCCGGCCTCGGCGACCTCGTCGAGGAAGCGTTCCCAGGGCACCTGCCGGGGGTCGTCGGGGAACCAGACGCCCCAGGAGTCGGGGGCGGAGCCCACCCGGATGCGGTCGAGGCTCATCTCAGGGCTTCCCTTCCCCCGCGCCCCTCCCGGGGGCGGTGAGGTCGGTCTCCTCGGGGAGCTCCTCGACGTCGACGCCGCGGACCTGGGACAGTTCGTGTTTGAGGGCGGCGAGTTCGGCGCCGCCGGCCATGTGGTTGGTGAGTTCCTCCAGGCCGACCTGGCTGCGGTCGGCAGAGAGTTCCATGGTGCCCAGACGCAGGACGCCGAAGTGGTCACCGACCATGTAGGCGTGGTGGGGGTTGTGGGTGATGAAGATGACGCCGAGACCGCGGTCGCGGGCGGCGGCGATGTACTTCAGGACCACGCCGGACTGTTTGACGCCGAGGGCGGCGGTGGGCTCGTCCAGGATCAGGACGCGGGCGCCGAAGTAGACGGCGCGGGCGATCGCGACGCACTGGCGCTGGCCGCCGGAGAGGGTTCCGATGGGCTGTTCGAGGTCGTCGAGGACGATGCCCATCTCGCGCAGCTCGTGGTCGGCGGTCCTCTTCATCGTCTCGATGTCCAGGCGTCGGATCGGCCAGGGTCCCTTGGTCATCTCGGAGCCGAGGAAGAAGTTGCGCCAGACGGGCATGAGGGGGACGGTGGCGAGGTCCTGGTAGACGGTGGCGATGCCGCGGTCGAGGGCCTCGCGCGGAGTGGAGAAGCGGACCGGGGTGCCGTCGACGAGGAACTCGCCCTCGGTGTGCTGGTGCAGTCCGGAGACGATCTTGATGAGGGTGGACTTGCCGGCACCGTTGTCGCCGAGGACGCAGGTGACCCTGCCGGGGTGAACGGTCAGGTCGACGCCGTGCAGGGCGCGGATGTTGCCGTAGGACTTGCCGGCGTTGCGCAGTTCGACCAGGGGGTGGTCCCCGTCGGGGGTCGGGGTGTCCGCGAGGACGGCACCGTGGGTGCCGGTCTTGTCGGTCGTCATGGGGTCGGTCACCTCCGGGTCGCCGTGCGCTGGACCCACAGATTGATGAGGACGGCGCCGAGGAGCATCACGCCGAGGAAGGCCTTGAACCAGTCGGGGTTCCAGCCGGCGTAGACGATGCCCTGCTGCACCATGCCGAACATGAACGCGCCGAAGACGGGGCCGATCGCCGAGCCGTAGCCGCCGGTCAGCAGGCAGCCGCCGATGACGGCCGCGGCGATGTAGATCAGCTCCTGGCCGACGCCCTCACCGGACTGCACGGTGTTGAAGGAGAACAGCTGGTGCATGCCGACGAACCAGGCGCCGAAGCCGACCAGCATGAACAGCGAGATCTTCGTGAACGTCACCGGGACGCCCACGGCCCGCGCGGACTCCTTGTTGCCGCCGACCGCGAAGATCCAGTTGCCGTACTTCGTGCGCAGCAGCACCCAGGTGGCCAGCGCCGCGAAGACCAGCCACCACACGATGGTGATCTTCACCTGGACCCCGCCGACGTCGAAGGACGAGGCGAAGACCGACTTGGCCTGGGAGAAGCCGTCCATGTCGCTGATGTCGTCCGTGGCGACGTTGCCGGTGACCAGCTTCGTCACCGCCAGGTTCACACCCTGGAGGATCAGGAACGTGCCCAGCGTGACGAGGAAGCTCGGCAACCCGGTCCTCACCAGCATCCAGCCGTTGAAGAAGCCGACGGCGAGCGAGAACACCAGGGCGAGGGCCACGCCCACCCACACGTTCAGCGTCAGCTGGTAGCTGAGCATCGCCGCGGTGAGCGCCGAACTGATGACGGCGACACCGGCCGACAGGTCGAACTCGCCGCCGATCATCAGCAGCGCCACCGGCAGCGCCATGATCCCGATGGTCGACGACTGGTAGAGGATGTTCGCCATCGAGCTGCCGTCGCGCACCGGCGACGCGGTGATGAGGAAGAAGACGTAGACCGCGACGGCGCCGAGGAAGACTCCCACCTCGGGCCGGGCCAACAGCCGCAGGGCGAGCGGGCGTCGGGCGGTCCGGCCGTCGGTCTGCCGGGGGCCGGGACCCGGCGGTGCGTTCACCGCCGGGTCGGCGTGTCGGGTCGTGCTCATCACCGGGTGCCCTTCGCGGCGAAGGCGGCGACGCTCTCGACGTTGGACTTGTCCACGAACGCCGGCCCGGTCAGCACCGGGGCCTCGCCGCCGCCCATGTAGTTGCCGTTGTTCTTGTAGAGCCACAGCGAGTCGATCGCCAGGTATCCCTGGAGGTAGGGCTGCTGGTCGACGGCGAACTCGATGGTGCCCTTGCTGATGGCTCCGGTCAGGTCCTTGTTGAGGTCGAAGGTGGCGACCTTGGCGCTGCTGCCGGAGTCGGACACCGACTGGGTGGCGGTCAGCGCGATGGGGGCGCCGAGCGTGATCACGTGGTCGACGGCCTTGTCCTGCGACAGCTTGGCGGTGATCGTCGACTTCACCGAGGGCATGTCGGTGCCGTTGACGTAGAGGTTCTCGAGGGAACCGGAGAACGTCTTCTTCACACCGTCGCAGCGCTGGGTGAGGCCGATGTTGCCCTGCTCCTGGATGACACAGACGGCCTTCTTGGCGCCGACCTGGTTCAGCTTGTTGCCCAGGGCCTCGCCGGCGACGGTCTCGTCCTGGCCGAAGAACTCCAGCAGTCCGAGCTTCTTCCACTCGCTGACACCGGAGTTGAGTCCGACGACGGGGATGTTCGCGGCCTTCGCCTTGCTGATGACGTCCTTCAGCGCGTCGGGCTTGGCGAGGGTGATCGCGATGCCGTCGACCTTCTGGTCGACGGCGTTCTGGACCAGGTTGGCCTGGTTGCCGGCGTTGGGGTCGGCAGAGTAGATCAGCTTGACGTTGTCCTTGGCGGCGGCGGCCTCGGCGCCCTTGCGGACGATGTCCCAGAAGGTGTCGCCGGGTGACTGGTGGGTCACCAGCGCGACGGTCATCTGCGGGGTCGTGGCCTTGCCCGCGGAGGCGTCGCTCCCCCCTTCCTCGGCCTTCTTGCCGCCGGAGCTGCTGGAGCAGCCCGCGAGGGTCAGGGCCACCGCCGCGGCCATGGCCACGACCGGGGCGATTCTGCGGGAGCGGGAGGGAGTAGAGCTGTCCATCTTTCCTGCACCTCACTGTGCGACAGGGGAACGACGGGAAAAGGGGGAGTCGAGGGATCCGGGTCCGGCCGGTGGCGGCCCGGGACGTATGCGCTGTTGGGACGGGATCCAATCCCCTGGGGCGCCCGCTGTCAATACTTTGTTAAGACATCATTTCACAAGCAGGTCAGAATGTAAGTACAAAGGATTGACAGGGTGGTCACGGGGCCCTACACCTGAGGGGACGATCTCTACCCCGTGCACACGGGCGTCACCCACCGCCCGAGGAGGTGCCCCGATGCCGAAGACCGGTGACAGAGCCCGTGCCGCGTCCGGATCCGCGCTCGACCCGTTGCACTTCGAGCTGGACCGTACCAGTCCGGTCCCGCTGTACTACCAGCTTGCCCGGCAGTTGGAAGCGGCGATCGAACACGGCGCGCTCGCCCCCGGCGACCTGCTGGGCAACGAGATCGATCTGTCGACCCGGCTCGGCCTCTCGCGCCCCACGGTCCGCCAGGCCATCCAGTCCCTGGTCGACAAGGGTCTGCTGGTGCGCCGCCGCGGCGTGGGCACGCAGGTCGTGCACAGCCAGGTCAGACGACCACTGGAGCTGAGCAGCCTCTACGACGACCTCGATGCCGCCGGGCAGGGTCCGACGACGCACGTCGTCCGCAACGAACGGGTCCCGGCGACCGCCGGCGTCGCGGCCGCGCTCGGGATCCCGGAGGGCGCCGAGGTCACGCTCCTGGAGCGGCTGCGCTCCACGCACGGGCAGCCGGTGGCCTTCCTGTGCAACTACCTGCCCCCGGCACTGCTCGACCTGGACACGGACCGGCTGGAGGAGACCGGCCTGTACCGGCTGCTGCGCACGGCCGGGATCACGCTGCACAGCGCCCGTCAGACGATCGGCGCCCGCTCCGCCACCGCCGAGGAGGCCGCCCTGCTCACGGAGGAGCGGGGCGCGGCCCTGCTCACCATGCAGCGCACCGCCTACGACGACACCGGACGCCCGGTCGAGTACGGGACGCACATCTACCGCGCGTCCCGGTACGCCTTCGACTTCCAACTGCTGGTCAGACCGTAGGGGGCCCCGGCGGGCGGGAGGGGCGGGACGGGGCCTCGGCGGGTCGTCCGGACCGGCCGGCACCACCCGACAGGCCACCGCCGGGCCGCCCCCGCGAGGACCCGCTCCGGCGACAGCCGAACGACGTCCCCGCCCGGCCCGCGGCCGGGCGGGGACGTCGTTCGGCATCGACCACCTAGCTGTTCTGTCCACGGAGGTTGGTGACGGAGGTCTCGGCTGGGGGATCTTGAAATGGGTGAGGGCCTTCTGGCCTGGTGTGGATTGCGACATCTGCA